>DASWBF010000353.1:0-15682 GCA_036390735.1 Mycobacterium sp.
CTCGTTTCCGTCGTCGTCGAGCACCTTCATCTCGCCGGCGACCACGACCCCCACCGAACCGCGATGCGCCAGCCATTGCTCGCCGCTGACGAATGTCATCGCCTGAAGTTCGGTGCCTCCGTAGAGCTCCCAGAGCACTTCAGGCCCGAGCAGGTCGATCCAGGCCTGCTTGACCGCCTGTGGGCACGGCGCGCCGACGTGCCAGAACCGCCGGATCGACGACAAGTCGTAGGCGTCCGGGTTCGCCCGGTACGCCGCATGCACGCGCTGCATGATCGTCGGCACGGTCACCAGGAAGTTCACCCGGTGATCGGTGACCAGCCGCAGAAAGTCGGCCGCGTCGAATCGCGGCATCAGCACCAGATGCTGTCGCATCAGCAGGCTTATCGTCGCCGCGGTCATGCCGGTGTTGTGGCTCAACGGCACCGACACCAGGTGGGTGTCGCCCTCTTCGGCACCCATCATCTGTCCGAAAATCGTTGCCGCGAAACGACTGTCGCCGCCAGCCTCGATGAGTTTCGGCCGCCCGGTGCTGCCGCCCGGGGCCAAGGCCTTCCACGTAGGCGACACGGCCTCGGGCAACGGACCGTCGGAAAGACCCGGATCGGGAGTGAATTCCATTGGGAGGCTAGGTAGTTCGCTGCTGATCCGGCCAACGATCAGCGCCCGCGACCGCAGCTGCATCAATGCGTCGAACTCAGGTTCGGGCAAACGCGGGGACAGCGGTTGGGGAACCGCGCCGAGCTTCCACGTCGCGAGCGCGGCCTGGATCCATTCGATCGAATTCGGCAGCGCGATGGTGACGTAGTCGCCTACGCCGACGCCACGGTCGGCGTACGCGCGGGCCAGCCGATTGGTCGAGCTGTCGAGTTCGCCGCGGGTAAGGGTCCGCCCGTCGCAGGTGACCGCCGGCTCGTCGGGCGCGACCGCGGCCAGGCGGGAGAACTGCGTTCCGATCGGCGGGACGGCCTCGGTCATGTCGGTACCCGCGCTGGCGCTCGAAGATCTTGCGCGGGTTGTCCACCAGCATGGTGCGGATCTGCTCGTCGGTGACACCGCGCTCCTTGAGCGCCGGGATCACGTCGTGGTGGATGTGCAGGTAATGCCAATTGGGAGCGGCCACCGACAGCAGGTCCTCGGGCAGCGCGTCGAAATAGCAGTTCGCGTCGTGCGACAACACCATCTTGTCGGCATGCCCGCGTTCGCACATCCGCGCCACCGTGTTCACCCGGTCCTCGAACGGAAGGATCACGTCGATGCCGAACCGGTCCATGCCGATGTAGCTTCCGTTGGCGATCAGCTCCTCGAGATAGTCGATGTCCGTCGAGTCGCCGGAGTGGCCGATGACCACGCGGGTGAGGTCGACGCCCTCGTCGGCGAAGATGCGTTGCTGCTCCAGACCACGGCGTGTCGGCGCGTGCGTGTGCGTCGAGATCGGCACGCCGGTCTGGCGATGCGCTTGCGCGACCGCGCGCAGTACTCGCTCGACGCCCGGGGTCACCCCGGGTTCGTCGGTCGCGCACTTGAGGATCGCGGCCTTGAGACCGGTGTCGGCGATGCCCTGCTCGATGTCGCGGACAAACAGGTCGGTCATGATTTCGGGCCCGTCGAGCGGCGCACCCGGCCCGAGGTAGTGGAAACAGAACGGCACGTCGTTGTAGGTGTACAGGCCCGTGGCGACGACGATGTTGAGATCGGTAGCCGCGGCGACTCGCGCGATCCGCGGGATGTAGCGGCCGAGTCCGATGACGGTGAGGTCGACGATGGTGTCGACGCCGGTTGCCTTCAGCTCGTTGAGCCGCGCGATCGCGTCGGCCTCCCGCGCGGCGTCCTCACCCCACGATTCCGGATAATTCTGCATGACCTCCGTCGTCATGATGAAGACGTGCTCGTGCATCAAAGTCACACCGAGATCGTTGGCGTCGACCGCGCCCCGCACCGTATTCACTTCTGGCATAACGGCAGTCTGCTACTTGACGGGCGGTTGGCGGCGCGTGATCGGTACAACCGATGCGGCGAGCGCGCCGACCGCGACGAGCGCCAGCAGCTGGACACCCCACGAGTGCCCGACGTAGCCGCCCACCGAGCGCCACGGGTGACGCGACAGCACCGCGCCGGCCAGGATGAACCCGGTCGCCGTCGTGCCGAGGGTGATTGCGGCGGACAACGACGGCCGGTCACGCAGCCAGTACCGCACGGCGAGCGCTCCGGCGAACACCACGACGCCGGCGATCGCGGAGATCAGCCAGCCCGCTCCCAGCACCGCGATCGTGGCCACTGCGGTCGGTAGCCGCCAGGGGCGTGCGGGCTCGTCGTCGACTTCGCGGCGCGGCCGCACCAGCGCCAGCAGCGCAAGCAACGGCAGCAGCGCCAATCCCCAGAACAGCCCGGCCCGGTACAGCGTGTTGGACGGGAAGGTCAGCGTCACAACACCTGACGTGCCGGCGGGCAGCACCCAGCCCTGCTGCCAGCCGTTGACGACGACGGGCGTCAACCGGGTGCCGTCGGCGGTGTGCGCCACCCAGCCCGGGTTCACGCTTTCCGGCACGACCAGTACCCGCGCTGTGGGCGCCGGTTCGGCACGGACCTCGCGGCGGTCGGGCCCCCACGTGCCGACCTGCACGGGAATGGCCACGGCCGCGGCTTGCGGTGGCAGCGGCGTCGTCAGTTGGGCGCCGTCGACAACGAACCCCTCGCCGGGGCTTATCAGCAACTCCTGCTCGCCCGCCGACAGCGCGATCGGCTCGCGCTGGCACGGCTGCGCCTCGATCGGTTCTCCGGCCAGCAGCGCGCTGACCGTGGTGTGCACTGAGGTCTGGACGAAGCGCCCTGCGATCGCGATCGTCGGGCCGCGGCCGCATCCGAGGTCGATCGGGCGGGCCTGATTGCGGTCGGCGTCCGCGGGCGCAATCGGCTTGCCGTCGGCGCCGAGCGCGGTGACCTCCGCGATGCCGGGCGGCTTGAGCTGGTCGAAGCCGAGCGCGGTGCGGTCGATGACGTCGTCCCAGTCGAGCACACTGATCGTGACCGTGTCGGTGATCCGGGGCGTCAATGTCAGCGTCCTGGTCTCGCCGTCGTCCCCCGCAAGCGGGTGGGGGTACCTCCCGTTTACGGGGGAGTGCCCCCAGTCGCGACTCCCCGACAGTGGCCGCACCTGCGGGCCGTCGCCCAGGTCGACCGCGACGAGCGTCGGGTGCGTGGGCACCGACGACGCGCTCGGAATCAGCTGCAGCCCAGCCACTTCCGTGGGTCGGGGCAGTTTCAGCGTGAGTGTGGGCGGTGTGCGGTCGTGGACGACGTTCTGCGGTGCGATCCACGACGTGCGCGGATCGCCGTCGGCGGCCGCGAACGCCGAGCCTTGAATGTCGATGACGTCGGCGTCGCCGCTGGCGCGGGCGGGGCCCGGCTGCGCGACCACGTCCGCCAGCTTCGGGCCCTGCCGTGCGCGCACCCACACCGTCGGCGTCACGGTTACCGGCTCGGGCACCGTCAGCGTGCGGCTCAAGTTCACCGGCTCCTCGGGGGCGAGTGCCATCGTTGCTGCACAGCGCACGCGATCGGGACCGTCCGCGCAGCCGTAGCGGCCCAGCAGTTCCGAGCCGAGATCCCAGAGCGCCACCGCGGAGCCTGCCGGCGGGGCAGGGACCGCGACGGTGTGCCGCAGGGTCACCGGATGAGCGAATCCGTTCGCGTCGTACTGGGTGATCGCGATGTCGATGATCCCGAACTGCACCCCGGCGGACCCGTCGTCAGTACCCACCGCGGTCACCCGCACCCACGGCGTCTCCCCGTACGGAAGCGCCGCGGTGAGGGGCTTTCCCGGTTCGTCGAAACGCACCGTGGTGGTGCCGGTGGCGGTGGCGATCTCCAGCTTGCGCACCTGCGCCCCGACGGCGGTGGCGCTCGGGGTGATCGTGATCGTCGCGTTGGTGATCGGGTTGTCGAAGTCGACCCGCAGCCATTGGCCGACCGCGGCCTGCAGGGCGTTGGACACCCAGCTCGTCGCCGTGTCGCCGTCGATCGCGGCGGCCGGGCTCGTCGCCGGCGAGACGTTTGGCAGTGCGGTGGAGTCGGCGGCCGAGCTCGATGCCGTCAGCCTGCCGCCGACCCAGTCGCCGTGGACAGGCTGCGCGTCGGGGGGGTAGTCGGGCACCCGGTTGAACGTGTGCCGCTCGTCGCCGGGCGCGCGGATCGCCGACGAGTGGTCGTCGACGCGGCCGTAGTCGGTTTCGCGGGCCAGCGGAGTGTCGGTGACGGTGACGACGGGCGCCGGCAGGGCGGCGCGCTGCGCGTCGGCGGTCAATAGTGCCGGGCCCAGCGGCGGCTCGCCCTGCAGCCGGCGGCGCTCGTTGAGCCGCAGCAGCGCCTCCGGGCCGCCGTCGACGCGCGGCATCGCGTCGATATCGGCAAGGTACGGCCCTGCGGCTCCGGGGTTGAATGTCGCCGGCCCTGCGGCTCCGGTCTCCACGCGGTAGATCTCGACCGCGGCGTACTTCGGCCGCAGGTCGCTGTCGGCGACGAACCCCGGCACGGTCCCGGCGCCGACGGGATCGCCGAACTGCGCCACCTTGGTCAGGCCCGGCGACCCGTCGATCGCGCGGTGCACGAGGATCGGCCGCGCCGATCTCGATGTGTCCGGATCGAGGTCGTTGCGCACGGCGACATACGAAATCCCTTGCTGCGCAAGAGTATCCATCAATCCAGCGGAGGGCCGCCCCGCGGCGAGCAGCCGCTGCACGGAGTCCAGCGCTCGGATGGTCGCCGCGGGGGTCAGCGGCACAGAGTCGCGCACACCCCACGGGCTCTCGCCAAGCACCTGCAGCGGCTCGTCGTGACTGGTGCCCCACACCTGGGTGGCGAACGGCGACCCGGGCACCACCAGCACTCGGCCGGGTGTCGGGCCGCTGTCGTTGTGCTCGTCGAGCCAGTCCGCCGCGTCATGCCAATACTGCGGAATCGCGCTGAACGTGCCGGGGGGCGTGAGCCGGCCGGTCCAGGCCAGCGATGTGCTGACCGCCAGCGCGACCAGCACGACGATCGCAACCGCCACGCGCTTGTCATGCTCGGGGTGGGCCAGCGCGTGCACCCACACTCGGCGCGGTACCGCGCCCGGAAGCGGCACGCGGCCGAGCAGATGAGCAAGCCCCAGCACCAGCGGCAGCCGGATCACCGGCTCGAGCTTGTGCACGTTGCGCAGCGGCGCCCCGGCCGCGTCGAGGAACGCCTGCACCTCGTGCGCCACCGGGGAGCCGAGCCCGCCGGAGTAACCGACCGCGAGCAGCACGACACCGACCAGCAACACCGTCACCAGCCGACCGCGCGCAGGCATCGAGGACAGCGCCAGGCCGGCCAGTCCGCCCGCTGCGACGAGAGTCGTGGCCAGGATCACGACCGAGCTGGTGACCAGCGATTGCCCCGCGGTGGCCGTGGGCGCGACGTACGGTGTCCAGCTATCGGTGCCGCGCAATACCTCGGTAAGTGACGTCCACTGCGTCGTGACGCCGGACGATTCGATGAAGTCGAGGAACGGCGGGCTCACCTGGCCGAGCAGCGCCAACGCGACCAGCCACCACGTCGTCGCCAACAGGATGCCCAGCAGCCACCACCCGGTGAACCGCCACCACAGCCGGTTCGGTCGGTGACAGGTCCACCAGATGACCGCGGCCAGGCAGCCGGTGAGCGTCGCGACCGCGTTGACCGCGCCCATCAACGCCACCGCCACCGACGCGCGCGCGGCCAGCACCCGTACGTTGCCTGATCCGCGCAAGGCCAGGATCACTGGCAGCAGCACCCACGGGGCCAGCATCATCGGCAGCGTTTCCGACGAAATCGAGCCGAGGGTCGTCAGGACTCGCGGCGACAGCGCGAACGCCGCCGCTGCGATTACCCGAGACGACGTGGTGCCGATGCCGAGCGCCTCGGCGACTCGCAGCAGGCCCCAGAACCCGACGGTCAGCAGCAGCGCCCACCACAGCCGCTGCGTCAACCAGCCGGGGAGGCCCAGGGTGTCCCCGAGAAGGAAGAACGCACCGTGCGGGAAAAGGTATCCATAGGCCTGGTTCTGGGCCTGACCGAACGGCAGCTCACTGCTCCACAGATTCGTCGCGCGGGCGAGGAACCGCAGCGGGCTCGCGGTGAGATCGAGCTTGGTGTCGGGTGACACACGCCCGGGCGATTGGGCGAGACACAGGATCAGCGCGGCGGACCCGACGGCCCACAGCCAACGCCGTGACAATGGCCCGACGGCAGACTCCTGGCTCGTCGCAGTGTGGCTAGCTACGGTTGCCGTACTCCACCCGGTTGAGAATCGACGCACCGTCACCGATCGACAGCGGCGGTTTCTTGTCCTGCTGCACCATCAGCGTCACGCCGAAGACCGCGGCCGCGCCCAGAAGCAGACCCAACACCAACGAGCTCGCTCCGGCCAACGCGAACTGGCCCCGCGGTGAATTCCTGGTCAGGTTCCAGTAGGCGACCGCCACCCCGAGGGCAATCAGCAGTACGACGCCGCCCACGATCAACAGGGACCACGCCAGTGAACTCACTGAATGACTCCTCGCGACGACGGCTGGATCTGGGCCTCCGCCAAGTTAGCAGACGCGATGCGCTGCACCGCCGGAGCGGGAACTCGCCGTGTTCTGGGTACGATCCGGCCATGCCGTCAATCAGCGGGCGTACTGCACGACATGGCCAGCACCGATCGCTGCGGCGGGGACTACCCATCCTGCAGGTCGCCTTCACCGTCGCGCTGGTCGCCGCGATCACCTTCCTCGGCATCTTGTGGTTCCGCCACCGGGAGACGACGAATGCCAACGCGGCGCCACCGGCAGCCACGAGTGCCAGGCAGGCGAGTAATCAGCCCTTGACCATGCCGATCGGGCCGCCCGCTGCGCCGGTCTGCAGCGACGACGCGCTGACGTCGATGCCGATACGCGACAAGCTCGCGCAGCTGCTGATGGTCGGCGTGACGGGGGCCGATGACGCGCAGGCGGTGGTGGCCAACTACCACGTCGGCGGCATCATCATCGGCAGCTGGACCGACCTTTCGATGCTGGGCAGCCTGGGCGAGATCACGTCCGCCGGGACGCTTCCGGTGGCTGTCGGCGTCGACGAGGAGGGTGGCCGGGTGTCGCGGCTGTCGTCGCTG
Source organism: Mycobacterium sp. (assembly GCA_036390735.1). GTDB lineage: Bacteria > Actinomycetota > Actinomycetes > Mycobacteriales > Mycobacteriaceae > Mycobacterium. Next base: position 7,148 of record DASWBF010000353.1, read on the forward strand.
ATCGGGGTTGCTCCTTCGGCGCGTGCGCTGGCAGCGAGCAGTACGCCGGACGAGGTGTATGCGCAGGCGCTCGCACGCGGCCAGGCGATGCGCGGATTGGGCATCACGGTCGACTTCGCGCCTGTCGTCGATGTCAGTGACCAGCCCGACGACACCGTGATCGGCGACCGGTCGTTCAGCGATGACCCGGCCACGGTGACGGAGTACGCCGGGGCATATGCCCGCGGCCTGCGCGACGCCGGCCTGCTGCCGGTGTTCAAGCACTTCCCCGGCCATGGCCACGGGTCCGGCGACTCGCACACCACCTCGGTGGTGACGCCGCCCCTGTCGCAGCTGGTGACGAATGACCTCGTGCCGTACAAGACGTTGCTCAATGAGCAGCCGGTCGCCGTGATGGTTGGGCACATGCACGTGCCCGACCTCACCGGCGGCCAACCGGCCAGCCTCAGTGGTGCGGCGTACACGCTGCTGCGTACCGGCAGCTACGGCGGACCGCCGTTCGGTGGGCCGGTCTTCACGGACGACCTGTCGAGCATGCGCGCGATCAGCGACCGCTACGGCGTCGCGCAGGCGGTGCTGTTGGCGTTGCAGGCAGGCGCGGACATCGCGCTGTGGATCACCACGGCCGAGGTGCCGGCGGTGCTCGACCGGCTGGAACAGGCGGTGAACGCCGGTGAGCTCACCTCGCAGGCGGTCGACGAGAAGGTGCTGCGCGCGACAGGGTTCAAGGGCCGCAATCCGCAGTGCTGACCCGGCACTTACTCTGGATTCAGATAACCGACCGGGCGGCGTAAGGACTGACGATGGCGGGTGGCACGAAGCGGTTGCCGCGCGCCGTGCGTGAGCAGCAGATGCTCGACGCCGCCGTGGAGATGTTCTCGCGCAACGGTTACCACGAGACGTCGATGGACGTTATCGCCGCCGAAGCCGAGATCTCCAAGCCGATGCTGTATCTGTACTACGGCTCCAAGGAGGAGCTCTTCGGGGCCTGCCTGAATCGCGAGTTGAGCCGGTTCATCGAGGCGGTTCGCGCTGACATTGACCTCAAGCAGAGCCCAAAAGAGTTGCTGCGTAGCACTATTCGGGCGTTCATGCATTACATCGACGCTAATCGGGCGTCGTGGATCGTGCTGTACCAGCAGGCCACCAGTTCGCAGATGTACTCACACACCGTGCTTGAGGGCCGCGAGAGGATCATCGACCTGGTGGCGAGGCTGTTGAGCGCCGGTACGCGAAACCCCGAACCCGACACCGACTTTCACATGATGGCCGTAGCGTTGGTGGGCGCCGGCGAGGCGATCGCGACGCGGGTCAGCACCGGTGAGGCCGACGTCAACGAGGCAGCCGAGCTGCTGAGCAACCTGACCTGGCGCGGCCTGAGGGGGCGCCCTGTAGACGAGGATGTCACGCCAGCGGCTACAGCGCGTTCACGCTCCCGGTGAGGTGCGGCTCGCCCTTCGAGTTGCGCAGCGCCAGGTCCCAGCCGTCGGCTACCCGCGACACGTACAGGTTGGCCTCAGCGGGCAGCACGACGGGCTTGCCGAACCGCACGGAGTACCGCACCGCGTCGGGCAACTGCCCCTCGATCGTCCGCAGAACCGCTGCCGCCGTGAACATCCCGTGCGCGATCACGGTCGGGAAGCCGAACAGCTTGGCTGCAACCGGGTTGGTGTGGATGGGGTTGTGATCCCCCCCGACCGATGCGTAGCGACGGATCTGCCTCGCGCTCACGCTCAGAACACCATTCGGCGGGGGCAACTTCGGCTGCTTCTTCGGCGGCGGCTTGGGCTCGTCGGACAGGCTGGTGCGCTGCTGATGCAAGAACGTCGTCACCTGATGCCAGGCCAGGTCGTTGCCCACGCTGACGTCGGTGAGCACGTCCACCAGCAAGCCGCGACGGTGCTCACGCAGATTCTCGGCGTGCACCGTGACGTTCACCGTGTCGGTTACCGAGATCGGCCGATGCTGGGTGATGTGGTTCTCGGTGTGCACCGAACCCATTGCGGCGAAGGGAAAGTCGAAGCCGGTGACCAATGACATCACCACCGGGAAGGTGAGCGCGAAGGGGTAGGTCAGCGGCACCTGATCGGCGTAGCGCAGCCCGGTGACGGCGGAGTACTGAGCGACGTTGGACCGGTCGATCTGCAGGCCCTCCACTTTGAGTGTGCGATCGGGCACGTCGTCGCTGCGCGGGATGAACGGCAGGGCGCCGGCGGCGGCGCGCAGCAGGTTGCGCAGCGCGCTGGGCCGGTCGGTGGTCTCGACGGTGCTCATGCGCGATCCGCCTCCGCTTCTCGCTCGGTGCTCATGCGCGATCCGCCTCCGCTTCTCGCTCGGTGCTCACGTCAGGCGCCCAGCATCGCCTGGCCGCATACCCGAATCACGTTGCCAGTGACTGCATTCGAGGCGGGGCTGGCGAAGTACGCGATGGTTTCGGCGACGTCGACGGGCTTGCCGCCCTGATACAGCGAGTTCAGTCGGCGCGCCACCTCGCGGATGGCGAACGGAATGGCGTCGGTCATCGCCGTCTCGATGAACCCCGGCGCGACCGCGTTGATCGTGATGCCCTTGTCGTACAGCACCGGCGCGAGCGCCTGCGTGATGCCGATCATGCCCGCCTTGGTGGTCGCGTAGTTCGTCTGGCCCCGGTTGCCTGCGATACCGGCCATCGACGACAGACCGACCACCCGGCCGCCCTCGCCGATGGATCCGTTGTCCACCAAGCCCTGCGTAAGACGCTGTGGCGCAAGGAGATTCACAGCCAGGACCGCGCTCCAGCGGGCGTCGTCCATATTGGCCAGCAGCTTGTCGCGGGTGATACCCGCGTTGTTGACCAAAGCGTCTGCGCGTCCGTCGTAGTGTTCACGCAGATGCTCGGTGATCCGGTCGACCGCGTCGTCGGCGGTGACATCCAATGTGAGCGCAGTGCCCCCCACCTTCGTCGCGGTCTCGCCCAACGCTTCTTGGGACGCTTCGACGTCGACGGCGATCACCCGGGCCCCGTCGCGGGCGAACACCTCGGCGATCGTGGCACCGATCCCGCGGGCCGCACCGGTGACGATCGCGACCTTGCCGTCCAGCGGCTTGTCCCAGTCCGCAGGCGGAGTCGAGTCGGCCTCACTGACATAGAACACCTGTCCGTCCACATAGGCGGATTTGCCGGATAGGAGGAACCGCATCGTCGACTCGAGGCCGGTGGCGGCGGGCTTGGCGTTCGGCGAGACGTACACCAGCTGCATTGTGGCGCCGTGGCGCAGCTCCTTGGCCAGTGATCGGGTGAATCCCTCCAGCGCGCGCTGGGCGATGTGCTCATCGACGCTGCGCGCCGCATCCGGTGTGGTGCCGACGACGACGACGCGGGCGGAGTGGCCGAGGTTGCGCAGCAGCGGCGGGAAGAACTCGTACAGCGCGTTGAGGCCCTGCGGCTCGGTGATGCCGGTGGCGTCGAACACCAGGCCGCCGAACGAGTCGGCCCAGCGGCCGCCGATGTTGTTGCGCACCAGCTCGTAATCCTCGGCCAGCGCGCTGCGCAACGGTTCGACGACGCGCCCCTCGCCGCCGATGAGAAGTGAGCCGGCGATAGGCGGTTCGCCCGGCTTGTAGCGACGCAGCGGCTCCGGCTGGGGGATGCCCAACTGCTTGGCCAAGAACGACCCAGGTGTCGAGTTGACGACTTGGGTGAACAGGTCGGAAGCCACGGAAGTGCCTTTCGTGTCGGTAGTCAGGATGAACTTACTCCGCAGTAAGGAGGATGTTTACTATGGGGTATTCATAGCCGGAGAGACAGTGGAGGCAAACGTGGCGACGAAAAAAGCCAGCCGGCGGGTGGCAGTTCTGGGCGGCAACCGCATCCCTTTTGCGCGCTCAGACGGCGCTTACGCGGACGCGTCCAACCAGGACATGTTCACCGCCGCGCTGGGCGGGCTCGTCGATCGCTTCAACCTCGAGGGGGAGCGGCTGGGCGCGGTGATCGGCGGTGCGGTGCTCAAGCACAGCCGTGACTTCAACCTGATGCGCGAATGCGTGCTCGGTAGCGCGCTGTCGTCGTACACCCCGGCCTTCGACCTGCAGCAGGCGTGCGGCACAGGGCTGCAGGCGACGATCGCGGCGGCAGACGGCGTCGGCGCGGGCCGCTATGAGGTCGCCGCGGCCGGTGGTGTGGACACCACCTCGGACGCGCCGATCGCTATTGGTGACAACCTGCGCCGGACCCTGCTCGGATTGCGCCGGGCCAAGTCCAACGTCGACCGCCTCAAGCTGGTCGGAAAGCTGCCCGCGACGCTGGGCGTCGAGATCCCCGTGAACAGCGAGCCGCGCACCGGACTGTCGATGGGCGAGCATCAGGCCATCACCGCCAAGCAAATGGGCATCGCGCGCGTCGCCCAGGACGAGCTGGCGGCCGCGAGCCACCGCAACATGAGCGCGGCCTACGACCGCGGGTTCTTCGACGACCTGGTGACGCCGTTCCTGGGGGTATACCGGGACAACAACCTGCGCCCGGACGCGTCGGTGGAGAAGCTCGCGAAGCTCAAGCCGGTGTTCGGGGTGAAGGCCGGCGACGCGACGATGACGGCCGGCAACTCGACGCCGTTGACGGACGGCGCGTCAGTGGCGTTGCTGGCTAGCGAAGATTGGGCCGAGCAGCATTCGCACGAGCCGCTGGCCTATTTCGTGGACGCCGAGACGGCAGGGGTCGACTACGTCAACGGTCCCGACGGGTTGTTGATGGCGCCGACGTACGCGGTCCCGCGGCTGCTGGCTCGCAACGGGTTCAGCCTCGGTGACTTCGACTTCTACGAGATCCACGAGGCGTTCGCGTCGGTGGTGCTGTGCCACCTGCAGGCTTGGGAGTCGGAGGAGTACTGCAAAGAGCGCCTGGGCCTGGACGCCGCGCTCGGGTCGATCGACCGGTCCAAGCTCAACGTCAACGGCAGCTCGGTCGCGGCGGGGCACCCGTTCGCCGCGACCGGCGGACGCATCGTCGCGCAGCTGGCCAAGCAGCTGGCGGAGAAGAAGAAGGACACCGGCGGGTCGGTTCGCGGGCTGATTTCGATCTGCGCTGCGGGCGGCCAGGGCGTGGCGGCGATCCTCGAAGCCTGAGCAGCCTGCCATAGAAATTCTCCGGCGGGATGTAACGCACCCGTGTATGCAGCCGATATTCGGGTAGCCCCGTGTTGCCGTCTGACCCCCCGACCCGACGACAACACGGGGTACCTCTACCCGGAGATGGACTTGAACCGCCGTTGGCAAGAGGGGGGCCAACGGCGGTTCGTTTTCTTCCCTATAGATCTGGTAGCGTAGCGGTTTCGGGACTACTATCGTCAGCACGACGGGTTCGGGAGATGACTGATCCGAATAGCCGGTGTCCGAGGTGAAAAGCCGGTAGCGCAGGATAAGCGAGACGCCCTCGAGTGTCACCCCGAACCCGCCTTTTATTGTCTGGACTATGACACGCGAAAGCCCCCGTCCCACAAGGGAATCGGGGGCTTCGGCGTTGACGGTCAGAAGGCCGCTTCGGGGATCTCCATCACGTCGTTGTCGATGTTCTCCAGAACCACGCGGGTGCTGGTGAGCAGCGGCAGGAAGTTCTTCGCGAAGAACGAGGCCACCGCGATCTTGCCCTCGTAGAAGTCGCGATCGGCACCGCTGGCACCGTCGTCCAGCTTCGCGATGGCTACCGCGGCCTGCTTCTGCAGCAACCAGCCGATGACCAGGTCGCCGACCGACATCAGGAACCGCACGGAGCCGAGGCCGACCTTGTAAAGGCTGGTCGAGTCCTCCTGCGCGGCCATCAGGTAGCCGGTCAGCGTCGCGGCCATGGCCTGCACGTCCTGCAGAGCGGTTTCGAGCAGCGCACGCTCGGCCTTGAGCCGGCCGTTGCCGTACTCGTTCTTGACGAACTGCTCGATCTGGCCGGCCACGTGAGCCAAAGCCACACCCTTGTCGCGGACGATCTTGCGGAAGAAGAAGTCCTGCGCCTGGATGGCCGTGGTGCCCTCGTAGAGCGAGTCGATCTTGGCGTCGCGGATGTACTGCTCAATCGGGTAGTCCTGCAAGAAGCCCGAACCGCCGAACGTCTGCAGGCTCTCGGTCAGCTTCGCGTAGGCCTGCTCGGAGCCCACCCCCTTGACCACCGGCAGCAGCAGGTCATTGACCTGCACTGCCAGCTTGGGGTCGATACCGTGCACGGCCTTGGCAACCTCACTGTCCTGGAAGGTGGCAGTGAAGATGTACAGCGCACGCAGACCCTCGGCGTAGGCCTTCTGCGTCATCAGGCTGCGCCGCACGTCAGGATGATGAGTGATCGTCACGCGCGGCGCGGTCTTGTCCGTCATCTGGGTCATGTCGGCGCCCTGTACGCGGCTCTTGGCGTACTCGAGCGCGTTGAGGTAACCGGTCGACAGCGTCGCGATGGCCTTGGTGCCGACCATCATTCGAGCCTGCTCGATCACGTCGAACATCTGGGCGATGCCGTTGTGCACCTCGCCGACGAGCCAGCCTTTCGCGGGGACGCCGTGCTGGCCCAGCGAAAGCTCGCAGGTCGCGGAGGCCTTCAGGCCCATCTTGTGCTCGACGTTGGTGACGTATATGCCGTTCCGCTCACCGATCTCGCCCGTCTGCGGGTCGAACAGGAACTTCGGCACGAAGAACAGCGACAGACCCTTGGTTCCCGGGCCTGCGCCCTCGGGGCGGGCCAGCACCAAGTGAAAGATGTTCTCGAACAGATCGCCCGAGTCGCCGGAGGTGATGAATCGCTTCACGCCGTCGATGTGCCAGGACCCGTCGTCCTGCTTGACGGCCTTGGTGCGGCCGGCGCCGACATCGGAACCCGCGTCGGGCTCGGTCAACACCATCGTGCCGCCCCAGCCGCGTTCTGCGGCCAACACGGCCCACTTCTTCTGCTCCTCGGTGCCCAGGTGGTAGACGATCTGGGCGAAGCCGGCACCGCCGCCGTACATCCAGACCGCGGGGTTGGCGCCCAAAATGTGCTCGTGCAGCGCCCATACCAGCGCCTTCGGCATCGGCATGCCGCCGAGCGCCTCGTCGATGCCGACCTTGTCCCAATGGCCGTCGACGAGCGCCCGAACCGACTTCTTGAACGACTCCGGCAAGGTCACCGAGTGCGTCTTGGGGTCGAAGGTCGGCGGATTGCGGTCGGACTCGGTGAACGAGTCGGCGATCGGGCCCTCGGCGAGCCGGGCCATCTCGGCGAGCATGTCGCGGGCGGTGTCGCCGTCCAGGTCGCTGTACTCCCCCTGGCCGAGCGCCTTATCAATGTCGAACACGTCGAACAGGTTGAACTCCTGATCGCGGACGTTGCTCTTGTAGTGACTCACGGTTCCTCCTCGTTGAGAGCGCCGCACGTGGTTGGGTACTTGCTGCCAAGTTACCCACCAGTAACTGGCATAACTATACCGCTCGGTAACTTATTCGCAAATCGCTTTGTTAGCTAACTAACATACCGGTTGGTCGAGCGCCCAGCACCACCCTGACCTGCGCGGATGGGCGTGCGTCGAGCCGGCGAGGTATCCGTATTTCATGCCGCCGACGACCGTCGGCAGGGCCGTCGGCTAACCGGCGGTTATCGCGTCGTGACCGAGAGGACAACGTAGACGGCTGGGCGCCGAATAACTCTTACTTCCGCCTGAGCAGCTTGCTGCCCAACCACACCACCGGGTCATACTTGCGGTCCACCGCGCGCTCCTTCATCGGGATCAGCGCGTTGTCAGTGATCTTGATGTGTTCGGGGCAGACCTCGGTGCAGCACTTGGTGATGTTGCAGTACCCCAGACCGTTGTCGTCCTGCGCCTGTTCCGGACGGCGGTTCAGTGTGTCCAGCGGGTGCATATCGAGTTCCGCCTGGCGCATCAGGTAACGAGGTCCGGCGAACGCCTTCTTGTTGTCGTCGTGGTCGCGGATCACGTGGCAGGTGTTCTGGCACAAGAAGCACTCGATGCACTTGCGGAACTCCTGCGAGCGGTTGACGTCTTCCTGCTGCATCCGGTACTCGCCAGGCTGCAGCTCCTTCGGCGGCGCGAACGACGGGATTTCCCGCGCCTTTTCGTAGTTGAACGACACGTCGGTGACCAGATCACGGATCACCGGGAAGGTCCGCAGCGGTGTGACGGTGACGACCTCGTCCTCGCCGAAGGTCGACATCCGGGTCATGCACATCAGCTTGGGTCGGCCGTTGATTTCGGCCGAGCACGAGCCGCACTTGCCCGCCTTGCAGTTCCACCGCACGGCGAGGTCGGGTGTCTGCGTCTGCTGCAGGCGATGGATGATGTCGAGCACCACCTCGCCCTCGTTGACCTCGACCTCGTAGTCCTGCAGTGCGCCGCCCTCGAGATCGCCGCGCCACACGCGCATGTTCGCCTGGTAGGCCATCACTTGCTCCGTTCTGGATGCTGGGCCAGTTCCCCGTCGGTGAAGTACTTCTCCAATTCGGAGAGCTCAAACAGGTCGAGCAGATCCTGACGCACAGGAATCTGGTCCTGCTTGGTGACGCTCACGTCGGGCACCAGAGCTTCCGGG
>DASWBF010000354.1:0-6250 GCA_036390735.1 Mycobacterium sp.
GAACGCAACTCGGTGTGGTGGCGTGGCCGTCGACGCGGCAGGACCGGTTGTTTGCGAGCTGGAACTACTGGTGGCAGGCGCACCTGCTGGACTGTCTTGTCGACGCGCAGGTGCGCGACCCCCAGCCGCAGCGGTGCAAGCGCATCGCCGCGCAGATCCGCGGGCACCACCTGCGCAACATCGGCCGATGGACCAACAGCTACTACGACGACATGGCGTGGATGGCGTTGGCGCTCGAGCGGTCCGGCCGGCTCGCCGGTGTCGAGCGGCAGCGCGCGCTGCGCACCTTCACCAAACAGTTCACCCGCGCGTGGATGCCGGAGTTCGGCGGCGGCATACCCTGGCGGAAGCAGGACCGGTTCTTCAACGCCCCGGCGAACGGCCCGGCCGGAATCTTCTTGGCGCGCAACGGAGAACTGCGCCAAGCCCAGATGATGGCGGATTGGATCGACGAGACGCTGATCGATCCGGAGACGCACCTGGTGTTCGATGGGATCAAGGAGGGCTCACTCGACCGAGCTATGTTCACCTACTGCCAGGGTGTGGTACTCGGCTTGGAGACCGAACTTGCGGTGCGCACCCGCGACGACCGGCATCGGCCGCGAGTGCATCGGTTAGTGGCGGCGGTGGCGGAGTACATGTCCAACGACGGCGTGCTGAAGAGCGAGGGCGGCGGAGACGGCGGGTTGTTCGGCGGCGTGACGATTCGGTACCTGGCGCTGGTGGCGTCCGCGCTGCCGGGCGACACAACTGAGGACGTCGCTGCGCGAGACACCGCGCGCAGGCTGGTGATGACGTCGGCGCAGTCGGCGTGGGACTTCCGCCAGAGCGTCGACGGGCTGCCGCTGTTCGGCGCGCACTGGGACCGCACCGCAGAGGTGCCGTCTGCCGAGAGCGGGAGCGCGACGTTCACCGGGGGCGCGGTGATGGCGTCGGCGATGCCCGAGCGCGACCTGGCCGTGCAGCTGTCGGGATGGATGCTGATGGAGGCGGCGCACACGCTGACCGCAGAATGACTGTCCGCGCCAACGATCCGCTGACCGGGCGAGACGACGAACTCGCTTTCATCCGTCGTGCGCTCGGCGCGGGTGGCAAGTACGCGGGTGTCGTGGTGGTGGGCGCCGCGGGGGTCGGAAAGACCCGGCTCGGCCGAGAAGTGATGTCCCGCGCCGAGGCGGTCGGCGAGCGCACCGACTGGATCGTCGGCACCGAGTCGGCACGGTCACTTCCGTTGGGCGCCTTCGCGAACTTGCTGTCCGACCCGATGGCCGAGCCGCTGCCGAACGTGCGTCGCATCATCAATTCCTTTGTCGCACAGCGCCAACGAGGCCGGGCGCTGATCGGCGTCGACGACGCGCACCTGCTGGACGGCTTGTCGGCGCACGTCGTGCACCAGTTGGCCCAGACGCGCGGCATCCGCCTCGTCGTCACGTTGCGCAGCGGAGCCGACGAGCCCGACGCGGTGACAGCGCTGTGGAAAGACGGTTTGCTCGCCCGGCTCGACCTCGAGCCGCTGTCCGTGCAGGCCACCCGCGGCGTGATCGAGGCCGACCTCGGCGGACCCGTCGACACCCGCTGCGCGCAGCGGTTCTGGAAACTGACCGGCGGCAACGCTTTGTTCCTTCGGCAGCTGGTCAAGGACTACGTGGCAGCCGGGCGGTTCCGGCAGGTGGCCGGGGTGTGGATGGCCGACGACAGGGCCGTGGCGTCGCCGAGCGTCACCGAGATGGTGGAGCGTGAAATGGGCCGGCTTACGCCGGGCGTGGCGTCGGTGGTTGACGTCTTGTCGCAGGCCGAACCTCTGCCTGTCGACGTGGTGTGCGATGTGGCGGGCCGCGCCGACCTCGAGGGCGCTGAGCAGCAGCGGTTGGTCACCGTCGAGCGGACCGGCGGCAAGTTGATGGTCCGGCTGGCGCATCCGCTGTTCGGCGAGGTGCGGCGCGCGACCGCCGGCGAGATGTACCTGTCGAGGATTCGGGGCCGACTCGCGCAGCGGCTGGCGAAGGACGGCGACGCCGACGTCTACGCCACCGTGCGCCGCGCGCTGCTGACCCTGGAATCGGACCTGCCGCCGGACCCGCAGCTGTTCTTGGACTCCGCGCGGTCCGCAATGACGTTGCTTGATCTCGACTTGGCCGACCGGTTCGCCCGCGCGGCGGCGGATGCGGGTGCGACCGAGGCGACGGGGCTTCTCGCGATGAACCTTGCGCTGGCAGGCCGCGGCGATGAGGCCGAGGCCGTTCTGTCAGCCATGACTGACGATGGTGACCACTGGGCGACGGTGCGGGCGGCCAACTTGACGTGGATGCTGGCCCGGCCCTCTGACGCCGCGGCCCTTCTCGCCGAATTGGATGAGTCCCCCGAGCGTTTAGCGATCGAGGCGTGCGTCGAGGTCGTGTCGGCCCGCTGCCGAAGTGCGGAGCAAAAGGCCAGGGCCGCACTGGCTTCCGGAACGTTGAGTGATTTTCACGCGATGGTGGCATCGGTTGCGTTGACCATGGCGATGGGGGCGCTGGGTCATGTCGACGATCTTCCGGCCGTGGCCGAGGAAGCACTTCGCCGTGCGACGACGTCGTTTCAGGCGTCGCCGATGCGGTTCTGGTTCGCCGGGGTGTACGCGCGGGCGTGCCGACTGACCGGCCAGATCACCGAGTTCGTCGCGGCGGCCGAGAAGCTGGCCGAGGGGGCGCGCGACCTTCCCGGCCTCGCATACGCCAATCTCGCGCTGCTGTTGGGCAATGCGGCGTTGATGCGCGGTGACGTTGCAGGTGCGGTGCGGTTACTTCGTGAAGCACTCGCGGGTGCCGAAAACCACAGTGTGACAACAGGTCTACGCGCAGCAAGCTGTTTCGCGCTGGCCGAGGCATATGCCAAGCTGGGTCAGCCGGACGAGGCCACCGCCGCGCTTGCCGAGGTGCGAGTGCCGGATAAGTACCTGTACATGCACACCGGGCTGGCGGTGGCCAAGGGGTGGGCGCTGGCGGCCGGTGGTGCGCTGTCCGAGGCCGTGGCGGTCGTTCAGGCGGCTGCGTCCGACGCGCGGGACCGCGACCAGCCGACGCACGAGCTGGCCTGCATCCAGGCGGCGGCGCAGTGGGGCGACGGTTTCGGGGCGCCGCGCGCACGTGCGCTTGCGAACGAGTTGTCGCTTCCGCTCGCGAACACCGTTGCCCGCCATGCCGAAACGCTACAGACCGGTGATGGCGAAGGGTTGCTCGCCGTGTCGGCGGACTACCGGGCGATCGGCGACCGGGCTGCCGCCGCCGACGCGGCCGCCCAGGCCGCTGCTGTGTTCATTCAGGGCCAGCACAGCAGCAGGGGTTCCTACTCCGCGGCGATTGCGCGGCAACTTGCCGAAGAGTGCGGCGGGTTGTGCACGCCTGCTTTGCGTAGCCGGCTGGGTATACCGCTGACGGGCCGTCAGCGGGACGTGATCGAACTGGTGGCGTCGGGGTTGTCGAACCGGGAGATCGCCGACCGGCTCGTGATGTCCGTGCGCACCGTCGAAGGCCACGTGTACCGAGCGTGTCAACGGGTAGGCGCGACCACGCGAGAGGAGCTGGCGGCCATCTTGCGTGGCGGGGGCGGGCAATGACGGCGTGCGACTCGTGCGGCACCGACTTGCCTGCCAGTGCGAAGTTCTGCCTCGAGTGCGGTGCGCCAATCGCGCTGTCCCACAGCCAGGCTGAATACAAACAAGTGACAGTGCTGTTCGCCGATGTGGTGCATTCGATGGACATCGCCGCAGCCGTTGGCGCCGAGCGGTTGCGCGAGATCATGTCGGAATTGGTCCACCGCTGCTCCAAGGTTATTCGGCGCTACGGCGGCACGGTCGACAAGTTCACCGGCGACGGAATCATGGCTGTTTTTGGGGCGCCGGTGGCATTGGAGGACCACGCGTTTCGTGCCTGCCTGGCAGCTTTGGCCATCCAACAGGATGCGACGGCATTGGCCGCTGAAGTCGAGAGAAGCGACGACGTGCATCTGCAGCTGCGAGTCGGCTTGAACTCGGGTGAGGTGATCGCAGGCGAGATCGGCCCTGGCGCATTGGGTTACACCGCGATCGGTGAACAGGTCGGGATGGCGCAGCGAATGGAGTCGGCTGCGCCGCCTGGTGGAGTGATGCTCAGCGAATCGACGGCGCGACTCGTGGAGGATGTCGCGGTGCTCGGTGACCCTGAAGAGGTCCGTATCAAGGGTGCGGCCACTCCGGTATCTGCGCGCAGGCTGCTGGCAGCAGCGCAGCACAGTCGGATCGTCCCGCACCGGTCGACTTTCGTGGGGCGCGACTGGGAGCTAGCGGCGCTGACCGCCATGCTGGATCGCTCGATGAACGGACACGGCTGTGTGGCAAGCGTGGTGGGGCCACCTGGAATCGGGAAGAGTCGCATCGTCGCTGAGGTGTCCGCCCACGCGGTTAACTCTGGCGTGCAGGTGTTTTCGACGGCTCCGCTGACATGGCCGAATCCTTCGAGGGCGTGTGCCACTCGGCGGTCGCGCTTGCGTGTTTGGCCAGCGGCGACCGGACAGCGGCGTGGCAAGCGTATGAAGCGGTACGCGAACGCAGCGGCGTGCATCCGGCGGTCGGGGGCATCTACTGTTGGTCGGCCCTCGCGCCGCTGGCGTGCGGCGATCTCACCGCGGCACGCGGCTGGGCAGATGATGCCGTGTCGATCGCGAAGGGCTATTACTTGTCGGCTGCGCTGATGACGCGCGCGCGTCGAGATTGCGCAAGGTAACCACGAACAGGCCGAGTGCGACGCCCGCGACGCATTGGGCATCGTCGCCGGCCAGGGCCACACCGTCATTCCGGACATCCTGGAGTGCCTTGCCGAGATCGCCTGCCTTGCCGGAAGCCACCGAGAAGCGGCCCGACTCTTCGGTGCGGCCCATGCCGCCCGCTTGCGGATGGGCACCGTGCGATTCAAGACTCTCGACGCCAACCATGATGCCTGCGTTACGACCCTTCGAAAAGATGGGCGAGAATCAGTTCGAGACCGCCTGGGCCAAAGGCGGTGCATTACCAATAGAAGAGGCGATCGCCTACGCACAACGTGGCCGCGGTGAACGCAAGCGACCGAGCAGCGCGTGGGCATCGCTGACCCCGACAGAACACGATGTCGTGCGGCTCGTCAGTGAAGGTCTAGGCAACAAGGACATCGCCGCAAGGCTTTTCATGTCGCATCGAACCGTGCAGACCCACCTCACGCACGTCTACAACAAGCTGGGCCTGACGTCCCGGGTGTAACTCGCCCAGGAGGCGGCGCGCCACGGCTAGGCCGCGTCATCCGACCTCACGAGCGGACCAGCTCCGGGTGGAATTTGGCCGCCATCCGGCGCATTCCGTCGTGCCAGTCGACCATGGTACCGCCGACGAGTTCGTGCATCCGGGTCACGTCAACGGGATTTCCGCGCAGCGCATGCTCGCTCTCCTCGAACACCGGCTCCCGGCCGACCAGTGAGCCGAGATAGGTACACCACTCCTGAAGGCTGACGATCTGGTCGCCGGCCCAGTTGACCGTGGTCGCCGGGACGGACGCCACTTCGAGCAGCTTCGGGATGGTCGCGATGATGTCGTCCTCGTGGATCGGGTTGTAGCGGGCCGGTTCTCCGGGCGGGACTGGGATCGGGATCCCGGCCAGCATCATCTCCATGTGGTAGTACGGCCAGCCGCCGTTGTCGCCGTAGGGGACGTTCAGGCGGGCGATCGTGGTGGGCACGCCGAGAACGCGCGCGGTCGACCGGGCGACGACCTCCCCTGCGATCTTCGAGATGGAATACGTGGGAAACAAGAACCTGTGGTTGTCGCCCAAGGCGGCGCGCTCGGTCCGGGTGTCGTCGTCCGGCGGGTCGTAGACGGCCGCCGAGGAGCAGTGCAGGAAGGCCTTCGCGCCACGGCAGTGGGCCATCAGGAGGCCGACCGACTCCGCGTTGGCGCCGAGGTCCTTGTCCCAGTCGCCGCTCTTGGCCACCGCCAAGTTGACGACGTAGTCGAAGTCGGACGGGAGCCCGGCGAAGTCCCCGGCGGCCAGGTTGACCGTCTCGCACCGAACCCCCGCCTTCTCGAGGCGTTCACGCGCCGCGGCGTCGGTGAAGCGGGCGATGCCCCAGACCTCGTTGTCGATCGCCAGAGCCTTGGCAATGGGAGTGGCGACTTGGCCGGTGGGACCGGTGATCAGAATCTTGGAGCCGCGCATCGGCTGATGGTATGCCGCGCTAGGCCCGTTTTCCGCATAGTTGGGGGTTAAGG
>DASWBF010000355.1:0-4168 GCA_036390735.1 Mycobacterium sp.
GTTTACTGAAGTGGACAAGCTGTTGCATCGGCTCGACATGCCGCACTCGCTGAAGGAACACGGCATCGCCGAGGAGGAGTTCGTTGCGGCGCTGCCGGAACTGGCGATGACCGCGTTCGAGGATCTGAGCAACCGGACCAACCCGCGAATGCCGTTGGTCAGCGAAATCACCGCGCTGCTGAAGCTCGGCTACTACGGGTCGGAAGACGACGCAGGTAGCCGCGGCTAGCTCCGACATCGAGAAGTGGGATCCCGGCCTCACTGAACACCTGGTCGGGCTGACCCGGCCGATCGTCAAAAGGTACTTCCGCTCCGAGGTTCTGGGCTTGGACAACATCCCGCCCGGCGGCTCGTTGATCGTCTCGAATCACTCCGGCGGCATGGTCACGCTGGACCTGTCGGTGTTCGCGACGGACTTCTACGACAAGTTCGGCTACGACCGGCCGCTGTACGCCCTCGGGCACGACATGCTGTTCACGGGTCCGGCCGCCGAGTTCTTCGAGCGCACCGGGGTCATCCGCGCGACACGGGACAAGACACTGTCATCAACTTGAGCAATCCGAGGGACATGTTCGCTCCACTGATCGAGCAGCACCCAGGGGGCCCGAAAGTGCGACGCTTCCGCCTTGGCGATCCGCTGTCGATCGTCCTGATCGTCGTCATCGTGGTGGCCCTGGTCGCCGCCAGCCTCCTCGGCGCGGAGCTGTACGCCCGGCACCGCGCCGACAGTGCCGTCGCGGCGGCCACCGAGTGCGTGGTGCAGGACAACGCGAGCGTGTCGTTCGGGGCTAGCCCGTTTCTGCTGCAACACATGACCGGCCACTACGGCAACATCTCGATCACGACCGCGGGCAACCAGATCCGCAAGGCCAAGGGCATGAAGGCCCAGGTGAGCATCGACGACGTGCGGCTGCAGAGCACCGCCAACTCAAAGGGCACGATCGGGGCGTTGGACGCCACGATCACCTGGTCGTCGGACGGCATCAAGCAGACCGTTCAGAACTCGATCCCGTTGTTCGGCAGCTTCCTCAGCGGCGTCAAGACCAATCCGTCCGACGGCACGATCCAGCTGCAGGGCACCCTGGGCAGCATCACCGCCAAACCGCAGGTCGGGAACAACGGCATCGGGCTGCAGGTCGTCAACCTCAACGGGCTCGGCTTCACGCTGCCCAGCGAGTCGGTGCAGCCCGCGTTGGACGCGTTTGCCAACGAGCTGACCAACAGCTACCCGCTCGGCATCCATGCCGACAGCGTGCAGGTCACGGATAGCGGTGTGGTGGGCCACTTTTCGACGCGCAACGCATCCATCCCGCAGGGCAACCCCTGCTTCGCGAATCTGTAAGCCGCTAGCCCAACCCACCCGCAGACTGGCCGAAAGGAAAGAACCCCCAGCGCCCGGCGAGATGTCAGGATCCGCCGATGCCGATGCGGACGATTCCCCACGGATGCGGGTGCGCGAACTCGAACCTCGCCGTGCAGCGGATACCAACACGGTCGCTGGAGAAGTACGCGGAGGCGTCGGCGACCACGGACGGGTTATCGCGGATGACCACGAACGACTTGGCCTGCGGGATGGCCCAAATGTGGCCGGTGTTGACGTAAGGGCTCCAGAACACAGGCACACCCAACACGTTAGGGCTGGTGACGTTTCCGTGGGTCACGAATCGGGCACTGTCCTGCGGATTCCACTGTCATGCAGGTTGTCTGGGCGCGCCGCCTACGGGCGCGCCCCTCGCGCGTCAAGGGCGCTTCGCGTCGCTTCGCGATGGCCTTCGGCCACCCCTTGACCCGCGAGCCTCTGCGCGCCCTGATGGCAGGCGAAAGGGCAGGTCAGAGACCTGCCCGGCGCATTCGCGCGGCCCAGACGGAAGGTCTCGAGAGGGCCAGGATCCGACCCACGGAAACGTCACAAGATCCCAACACGCTACGCCGGGTGGGGCTTGTCGGGTCGACACCAAGCAGCGGGGCGTTGAAGCCGGAACCTCTAACGGAGGACGACGGGCTTGACGGGCTCGATTCACTTCGTCGTTCTATGGATCGGAAAAATCGACAACGCGCCACCGAACTTCCGGGCGCGCCGACTGGAACCTATTCGAGCCGCTGATCAAGAACAGACTGTGGCCGAATCCGAGATACAACTGGCGTTCCGGTTGGTCCTCAAGCGGCTAGATGCCTCGCTGGCTGGCGACGTCGCGCCCGCTCGGGGAGCGGCAGCAGATCTTCACCTTGCCGGACACGATGACGTAGAGCCGGCCGCCGGGTTCGCCTTCGGCGAAAACGGTGCGGCCACGGGGGAAGTCAGCTCGCTGGGGCCGCCGGGCCAGCGGCCTGGCCGCGCTGTGTTCGACGCCTCGAAAGGTCGCCGCCCAACGGAGCAGCGCGGGCATTGTCAAGTTGAGCGAAGTGGGCGCGGTCGCCAATCACATCAGCCTCATGCGTCACATATGACCTGGGGGTTCACGAGAACGCATCGCCTCAAATCCTGGTCTGATTGCTCAACTTGACAATGCCATCGTCGTGCCGTCGTCGATTTGTGTGGTCACGGTGTTACTCCTCGACCGGTTCATGGGCATCGGCGGCGAGAGCGCGCTGTTCTTCGTCGGCGTGCTAGTGGTCGCGCTGCTGGGCGGCGTCGCTCCCGCGGCGCTGTCGGCGGTGCTGTCGGGGCTGCTGCTGAACTACTTCCTGACCGAGCCGCGATACACGTTCACGATCGCCGAACCCGACTCCGCCGTCACCGAGTTGGTGCTGCTTGTCGTCGCAGTGGCGGTGGCTGCCCTGGTGGACAACGCCGCCAAGCGCACCCGCGAGGCGAGACGGGCGTCGCAGGAGGCCGAGCTTCTGGCCTTGTTCGCCGGGTCGGTGCTGCGCGGCGCGGACTTGGACACGTTGCTGGAACGGGTGCGTGAGACCTATTCGCAACAAGCAGTAAGCATGCTGCGCGTCCGGGAAGACCCCGATGAGGGTGAGATCGTCGCGTGCGTCGGCAAGGATCCCTGCACCGACGTCGACTCGGCCGACACCGCGATTGAGGTCGGCGACGATGAGTTCTGGATGCTGATGGCCGGCCGCAAGCTACCTGCCAGCGACCTGCGGGTGCTCACTGCCGTAGCGAAGCAGGCGGCCGGCTTGATCAAGCAGCGCGAGCTCGCCGAGGAAGCCAGCAAGGCGGAGGCGATCGCGCAGGCCGACGAGCTGCGCCGGTCGCTGCTGTCGGCAGTCAGCCACGACCTGCGGACACCGCTGGCCGCTGCCAAGGCAGCGGTCTCGAGCCTGCGCAGCGCCGACATCGCGTTCTCCCCCGAGGACACCGCCGAACTGCTCGCAACCATCGAGGAGTCGATCGACCAGCTGACCGCACTGGTGGGCAACCTGCTCGACTCGTCGCGGCTGGCGGCCGGCGTCGTGCGCCCAGAACTGCGCCGGGTATATCTCGAGGAAGTCGTCAACCGGGCTCTGATGGGAATCAGCAAAGGCAACACCGGATTCCGAAGCGGGCTTGACCGCGTCAAGGTAGAAGTCGATGACGCGGTCGCGATGGCCGACTCCGGCCTGCTGGAGCGTGTGCTGGCGAACCTGGTCGACAACGCGCTGCGCTACGCGCCCGACGGCGTCGTCCGGGTCTACGCGGGACAAGTCGGCGACCGGGTCTTGATCAACGTCGCCGACGAGGGCCCGGGCGTTCCGCGCGGGATGGAAGACCAGCTCTTCGAGCCGTTCCAGCGGATGGGCGACCGCGACAATAGGTTCGGCGTGGGCCTTGGTCTCTCAGTGGCAAAGGGTTTCGTGGAGGCGATGGGCGGCAACATCTCCGCGACCGATACTCCCGGCGGTGGGTTGACGGTCGTGGTGGACCTGGCAGCGCCGGCGGGGGACCGGCCGTGACGCGTGTCCTGGTGATCGACGACGAGCCGCAGATTCTGCGGGCGTTGCGCATCAACCTGTCCGTCCGCGGTTACGAGGTGATCACCGCGGCTACCGGCGCGGCCGCCTTGCGCGTGGCCGCCGAGCACCGCCCCGACGTGATTGTGCTCGACCTCGGGCTGCCCGACATGTCGGGCATCGAGGTGCTCGAGGGTCTGCGCGGGTGGCTGTCCGCGCCGGTGATCGTGCTGTCGGCGCGCATCGACTCCGCCGACAAGGTCGAAGCCCTCGACGCCGGTGCCGA
>DASWBF010000356.1:0-8981 GCA_036390735.1 Mycobacterium sp.
TCGAGGCCGCGCCGCCAGCCGGTGTTGTCGAGGCCCCCCTTGTGCCCGCTGCAGCGGCCCCCCTTGTGCCCGCTGCCGCGGCTGTTCCGGGCGCTCCCGCTGCTGCCGCGACCCCGCCGGCTGCGGTGGTAGAAGCTGTGCCGCCTGCGGCTGTCCCGCCGGCTGCTGTCGCTGCGCCGGGAACTTCTGCTGCTGCGGCGACCCCGCCGGCTGAGGCCGCTGCGGCGACTCCGCCGGCCGCCGTGGTTGAGGTTGCGCCGCCCGCCAGCGCGCTGGAGGCGATCCTCCAGGAGATGCACGACGCCGCCCCGACTCTGGCCACCCTTCCGGTGACCGCAGCAGCCGCCGCGCCGGGGGCCATCCAGGAGCTGGCCGCGCCGCCAGCCGCGCTGCCCGCAGTGGGCGCGCCGGCAGCAGCGGTTGCGCCGGAGGCCGGGGTCGTGGCAGCCGCGCCTGCGGCGGCAGCCGGTCTTCCGTTCATTCCGCTCGCCGGGGTCGCCCCACCGGCCAGCGGCGTGGAAGCCCTACTACTGCCAGCTGCCGCAACGGTTCCCGCTGCGCCGGGTGCGGTGAGCCCTGCGCCCCAGCTCAGCTTGTCAACGTTGGCGAACCTTCCGGCGTTTCCCCAGTTGCTGCCTCAGGGGCTGTCGATGCCGCACGACCTCATCTGTGAGGGCACCGCGTGGCCGGCGTCCGTGACGCCCTTCCCGCTTGTCCCCGGCTTGTCCGGACTCCCGGCAGGACGACCGATCGGATAACCAACGGCCGCAACGCTTGTCAGTAGAGATTGTCGAGCCAGGACGAATCCGACGTGTCGATCTGTGTCGTGCCGTTGAAGACCTGCGGTGTGGTGGGCTCCGACATGAGGCTCTCCAACGTGTGAGAAGCATTGCTGGCCTTGGTTTTTGCCGCACTGAGGTTCTGCCCGGACGTAATGCAGATCTTGACGGCATTGGACGCACCCAGCGATTCAGCGAGATCAGCCAAGTCAGAGTCGGAGGGATCGGTGGAGCCGTTCTCCTCGGGCTGGAAGTCGTTCGCGAACAAGCCGGCGTAGAAGTCGGTGTACAGCTTCGGGTCGTCAGTCGAGGCGACGCACAACGACGCTGCCAGCGCACGGGTGGAGTAGTCACGGCTGGCGGAGGCGTCGTTGAGGAGGTGGTAGCGCACGGTGATCTTCTTGTCGTCGATCGCGGTCTGCAGGTCGGTCGAGTAGGACCGGATGAAATCGGCGCACTTCGGGCAGATCGGCTCGTTGAAGACGTCGATCGTCGTCGGCGCATCGGCGGCACCGACGGACACGCCGTCGTCGAGCACCTGCAGCTTCACCGTGTTGGCCGGAGGCGACGAATCGGGCAACAGCCAGATGATCAGGACCACGACGAGCACCACCGCGAGCAACGCCGCAGCGCCGGCCAGCAGCCACGGCTTGCGGTTGCGCGCTGGCGGCGCAGATGGCGGCTGGCCCCAGAACTGTTGTGGCGCAGCGGTTTGGGGCGTCGCCCACGCGGTCTGAGGTTGACTCGGCCAAGACTGCGCACCCCACGTCGGGGCGGCGGGCGGTGGTGTGGTGCGTGGCAGCGGGCCCGACGCCGGGGCACTGCCGGCGTACGGTGGCGGCGTCGACGAACGTTGGCGAGGCACCTGTTCGCCGACTCGACGCGGCTGCGGCAGCGTCGCCACCTTGCTGCGCCGCAGGATGTCGGACGCGCGTTCCCGGTCGGGTGCGCTGAGCGCCTCGTGCGCGGCCAGCGCAAGATCGCCGGCGGTGGGGTAGCGGCCCGCGGGATCTTTCGCCATGCCGCGGGCAATCACCTCGTCCAAAGCTGCCGGGATCCCCGGCCGCATCGCGCTCGGCCGGGGAATCGGCTGCGTGATATGCGCCGTCATCACGCTGGGTCCCTTGCCCTTGTACGGCGCGGAGCCGGTCAGGCACTCGAACAACACACAGGTCAGCGAGTAGATGTCCGCGCGATGCGACACGTCGCGGTTGCTGAACCGCTCGGGCGCCATGTAGATCCAGGTGCCGATCGTGCTGCCCATCTGGGTGAGCTTCTCGTCCGTGGTGGCGCTCGCAATGCCGAAGTCGACGAGGTAGGAGAAGTCGTCGCTCGTCAACAGGACATTGGCCGGTTTGACGTCACGGTGCATCACACCGGCGGTGTGTGCGGCGTCGAGCGCCGAGGCGATCTGGGCGATGATCGCGACTGCCCGCGGCGGCGCCATCGGGCCGAACCGGTTCAACACGCTGCCCAGGTCGGTGCCCTCGATCAGGCGCATGTCCACGAACAGCTGTCCGTCGATTTCGCCGAAGTCGTGGATCGGCACGACATGCGGTTCCTGCAAGCGGCCCGCGGTGCGCGCCTCGCGCTGCATCCGCTTGCGGAACACCGGATCCTGCGAGAACGCCGTGCCCATCAACTTCAGCGCGACCTTGCGCTCGCGGACCGTGTCCTCGGCCTCATACACCTCACCCATGCCGCCGCGGCCCAGCAGCCGGATGAGCCGGTAGGGGCCGAATTGCGTGCCCGCGCGCGACGGTTCGTCGGCGTCGCTCATCGTCGATTTCTCCGCATTTCGACGACTTCGCTCACACTGCAAATCATCGCAGACCGGGCCGCACATGGGCCGCACTCGGGCTACGGAGTGCGGTAGCCGTCGCGGGTGAGGATGCGGATCGGGTCGGCGCCGTCCCAGTCGGCGCACGTCCGCGAGATATTGGACAGGTTTGCCTGGAAGCTGGGTTTTTCTTCGACGACTTCGGTGAAGAAGCCGAAGTCCTCGAGCGTGTCGTAGAAGGCGACGCGCTGGCCCGGGGAGGTGAGCTCGCAGACCGGTTCGTATCCCATGCGTTCGTAATGCGCCTTCTTGCCGTCGTAGTCGCGGGTCAGAGTGGACACCTGATGTAAGCCGTGGACATCGCGAAACACGCTCGGGCCGTCGGTGAAGTCCTGGATCAGCTCAATCTGCACCGGACCGGCCTGAGCCACCGCGATGTGGATGTCCACGTACGAGTCGGTGCCGCGATAGCGGCAGGAACTACTCACCCGCGGCATCACGTGAAACGGCCCGACGCCGAACACGCGTACCCAGCGGTCCGCGGCGGCGAGCAGGTCATCGACGACGAAGCCGAGCTGGAACATGCGGTACTCGCCCTCGGGCCACGCCTGCTGGAACAGGCGGTGGGGAGTGGGATCAGCGGTTGGCACGGACGAGCACCTCCTGAGTCGTGTTGGCCACGAGGTGCCCGTCGATGTCGTGGATCATCCCGCGCACCAGGCCGCGGTCACCGGAGACGGCCACCAGCTCCTGTGTATGCCGATGCCATCGGTCGAAGCGCACCGGTCGGTGCAGCCACAGCGCGTGATCGAGGCTGAATCCGGCGAACGACGCGACGGTGACGCGCTCGGGGTGGGAGCGAAACGCCATGTCCAGCAACAGATAGTCGCTGGCGTAGGCGAGCAGGACGCTGTGCAGCTTAGGGTCGGCGCCGACGTCACGCGGCAGTCGCATCCAATGGGTGCGGGGGCCGCTGGCAGCCGACCCGCCCAAGAAATACGTGGGCTCGCCGATGCGCATCTCCACCGGCGGCGGCCGGTCGACCCACATCCGCGCGCGCGAAAGCAGCTGCGGCGGCGCCTTTTCCGCCCAGTCCTGAAGGCGCGGCAGCTCGTCGGGTCCTGGTGCCGGTGGGGCCGGTTCGGCGAATTCAGGCTCCGTCGGGTTGTCGTGGAAGGAGACCATCGCGATCAGCAACGGCTCTCCGTCCTGCGCCACCGTCACGCGTCGAGCAGACATCGACCGCCCGTCCCGCACCCTGTCGACGTCCAGATCAAGCGGGCGCTCGGGAACGCCGGCCTGCACGAAGTAGGCATGCAGGGAATGCGGTGGTTTGTCGGGCACGGTGGCGCACGCGGCATACATGGCTTGAGCGACCATCTGGCCGCCGAAGACGCGCCCGAAGCGGTCGGGCTCGCTGTGGGCGCGAAAATGTCCTTCGCCCAACGGCTTTAGCTCAAGGGCCGCTAACAAGCCATCGAGCGCCTCGAGGACCGCGCGCTCCAGATCAATGTCAGTCACCAGATCCGCCGGAGTTGCGCGCCTTCGCGGCGGATGCGGAGCTGTTCCTTGCGTTCTTCCGGCGTGACGACCGGTGTGTCGGCCGGCAGATGGTCGCGGATGTCGGCGAAGGGAACCTTCTTGATGGTCGGGTCGGGGTAGTCGGTGGCCTGGTTCCAGCGCATCTGGATGATGCCCCAGGGATAGTCGCCCTTGTCGAGCCAGTTGGGCACTGCCGGATCGAGTCGACTGATCACCGCGCGGAACTTCCCGTCGCCGTCGATACGCGCTTGGGCGTCGTTCAGGCTGGACTGCCGGTTGACCCAGTCGACCGTGCAAAACCGGTCGTCGCCGACGAGTGCTTGCCAGTAGCGGCACCGCTGCGGCAACTCGGTTTCGATGATCAGCGCCTCGCTGTCGTCGATCTCGTGGATCCCGTCGTAGTAGGCCTGCTTCGGCAGTCCGCCCATCTCGTCGATCTTGCCGGACCGCAGCAACGTGTTGACGCCGTGGTGCTCGCGGTAGTACCGGATGAGGCGCATGTCGAACTCGATCACCCCCTCGATCCACGGGGACAGATCAGAGAAGCGGCGTGCGATCTCCTCTGGGGTCATGTCGGCGCCGTTGGCGTCGAGACGCTCGATTGCCACTCTCGCGTCGATCTCCCGGTTCCAGTCACATGAGCAGCGGCGCATCAGGATTCGGCAGGTCCGGTCGTGCAGCTGCCACCAGTCGCCGCTGTAGCCTTCGGGCCGCTGGGCGGACAGGATCACGCTGAAAGAACCGTCCTCACCCAGGCTGAGTTCGTCGAGGTCGTTGGTGAAGGCGTAGGGCGCCTTGCCGTCCATCGCCTGCAGGTTGAGGATGTCGATGGCCTGCTGCGTCAGTTCGACGAATCGCGTGGTGCCGCGATACCCCGAAATGCGGTACACGCCTTGCGGATCGATCTCGACGGTCGAGTAGACGTAGTCGGGGCTGGGGCCACCCTGGTTGAATGCGTAGTTCCACATCGGCATGAACACGGGCCGGCGGATGTCGGTGTAGACCCGGCACAGGTAACCGCTGGCCAGCATCGACAACGCGAGCTTGTTCATGTCTTGGATCTCGGCCTCGGTGGCGCCGTCCGGGCGCCACTTGGTGATCAGGTCGTCGGCGACGTTCTCCAACGCCTTCATCTGGTCGGCCCAGCTCGGCAACGATGCCGTCATCGTCGTTCCCTTTCTCGTTGCGGCGGTTCAGGATTCGACGGTGACGTCGAAGCGGTCGAGGTAGAAGCCGTAGTCGTCGCGGATGCGCGCCGGATCAAGTCCGAACTGCTCCGCGGTGTAGCGGTGCACCCCGTGGGCGCCCGGTCGGTTGCGTCGCTGCCAGTCGGCGAGCGCCTGCTCCATCGCGGCGGGCCACTGCACGCCGACGAACGCGTAGACGCGGCGCAGCGTGCGGACCGGATCGGCGACCAAGTCCCGGTGGTGGACGTCGATGAACCGATCCTCGCCAAGCCGTGCCCGCGCGGCGATGGTGTTGCGCATCCCGTCGCGCAGATGTTCGGAGACCTCCCTGCCGAGGCGGTGCATGTCGCGCTCGCCGGCGGGTGGAGGGAAGAACATGTTCACGGTGCTGACGTAGGACGGCACGACCTTGGCGGGGTCACGATGCGTCATCACGAATCGGACCTGCGGGTAGGCCGCCACGATCGCCTCCAGATGGAACATGTGGTGCGGCGCCTTGAACAGCCACAGGTTCGGAGGACGTTGCGAGGCAAGAAGTTTCACGACGCGCCGATGGTACCGATAGGTGGCTGTGAGATCGGCGTGACGCCACCAGGCGTGGTAGCTGTAGACGGGCAGCGTGTAGCCCTGGCCGTGAAACGCCATCCCGAGCAGCTCCGTGTCCTCCATGGTGGCGTCGAGGTCGTACAGGTGCAACGCCTTGGCCTCCGGCGGTAGCTGCTCGTTGAACTGGGCTGCCGCGATCCGGCGGGGGTCCGTGGCTTCGGTGTCGATCGTGGGTGGCGGGCAGGGCTTGCTCTGTTCCCACCCACGCAGACAACGGAATTGCGGATCCAGCGACATCATGTTGGCCAGGGCGGTGGTGCCCGTGCGCGGCAGCCCGTTGATGTCGACCGGACCCAGCACCGGAACCTGCTCGATCTCGGGATTCTCGCGGTACCACGCCTCGACTTCGAGACGGTTGACCAGCCGTCGCCGAAAGTCGGCGATCACGCCGGCGTCCGCCGCGGGACTCAGGTCGCCGTCGCGTTCCAGGCTGTCGAGAAGCATGTCGAGGCCGTCGCGGAAGTCGCCGGGGCCGAAATCCGAGAGCCCGCTTTCCTGCACGGCGTCGGCCATCAGCTGGTCGCTCGTGGGGTATCGGCGAGTCATGACGTGGTGCTCCGAACGCGGTCCGGGTAAAGCTGTTCGGCCACCCGGCGCAGCCCGTCTCGCCAGTGAACGCGGCACGGGCCGGTGATCGCGGCGCGCTTAGTGTGGTCGGCAACCGACCCGATCGAGGCACCGGGAACCTCCTCGACGAGCACTTCCGGTTCCACGCCGAGCAGCTCGCCGAGATAGGCCGACCACTGCTGGACGCTGACGGGCTCGTCGCCGCCCCAGTTGACGATCGTGGCCGGCACGCCGGCGACGTCGAGCAGTGGCTTGAGCTGTGCACAGATGTCGTCGTCGTGAATCGGGCTGTACGGCATAGGATCCCAGCGCGTCCGCACGGGCTCGCCCGCCGCGAGTGCGTGCATGTGCCAGACTGGCAAACCGCCGCGCTCGCCGTAGGCGGAGCACATCCGGGCGATGGTCGTCGGGAGGTTCAACGACCGCGCGCAGTACCGCGCGACGGCCTCCTCGGCGATCTTGGAGATCGAGTACGGCGCCTGCTGGGGCAGCATCGCGTCGCCGGGCGGGTCGTCCTCACGAAAGGCGTGCCAGGGGTCGGGATGCGGCTTGTAGATCGTGACCGTCGACATCACCAGCGCCGCCTTCGCGGTGCGGCAGTGCTCGAGCACGAACCCGGTGCCTTCGGCGTTCACCCGTAGCGCGCGCTCGTAGTCGTCTGCGCTGAAATCGGCGGCGACGTGCAGCAGATAGGTGAAATCGCCTGGAAGATCGCCGAATCGGCCGTCGGCGATGTCGACAGCCTGGGTGGTCACTCCGAGCGACTCGACCTTCTCGCGCGACGCCGCGTCGCTGAACCGCGCGACACCCCACACCTCGTTGTCGCCGACGAGTGACTGGGCGATGCCGAACGCGATCCGCCCGGCCGGTCCGGTGATCAGAATCTTCTCGTCGTGCAGCACGGTGGACTCCGTCACCTCCCAGCCAACCGGTCGATGATGGGCGCCAACGACGTCGGATTGGTCTGCATCGGACAGGCGAAGTAGCTGATGCCGTATTCGTCACGGGTGGCGAGCAGCTTGTCGCACACCTCGTCGAGCGCGCCGACCGCCACGAGCGGAGACGCGCGCAGTTCGTCTCTGCTCAGGGCGAGTTGTGCGCCTGGCCGGCCGTAGACCGCACCGAAGCCGGCGATGAACTCGTCGATGACCCGATCGGGATCGTCGGTGACCGCGGCAAGCAGCAGCTGGGTGCCGAGTTCGATCTCTCGGAAGCGCTCTCCGGCAACGTCTTTGATGTGGTCGATCTTGCACCGGTAGGTTGCCGCGGTGAACTCGCGCACGTCGATCGGCTGGCCGGGACGTTGGATGCGTGGCATCACCTGGATGATGTCGGCCTGGCGAGCGGCGACGGCCAGAAGCTTCGGGCCGCCCCCGCCGACGAGGATCGGCGGATGCGGCTTCTGCAGCGGCTTGGGCGTGCCGTCCAACCCGGTGATGGTCACGTGCTTACCGGAGAAGCTGAACGGCTGTTCGCCGAAAAGCCCTTTCAGCACGATGACGACTTCCTCGAGGCGGGCGATTCGGACCGGAGCGGGGTCGAACGGAATGCCGGCCTGTTCGTATTCCGCGCGCATCCAGCCCGCGCCGAGACCGACCTCGGTGCGTCCGCCGGACAACACGTCGAGTGTGGCCAGTTCCTTCGCGAGCACTGCGGGCCGGCGGAAGTCGTGGTCGAGAACGGTCTGAGTGATCCGCAGCGTCGTCGTCGCGTCGGCGACAGCCTGCAGGGCGATCAGCGGAGCGAACGGCAGTCCGAAATGATCAGCCATCGAAAACGTGGAGTAGCCCACCTCCTCGGCCCGTCGTGCAGCGGCGACAAGCCGCTCACGGTCGGCCACGCGACCGCCTCCCGTAGCGAACCGGATTGGCCGCATCAGACGTGGTAGTCGTAGATCTTGAGGTAACCTCCGGCGTCGACCCGCAGTTGCATGCCGGTGACGAATCGGGCCTCATCGGACGCCAAGAACAGTACGGCGTTGCTGATGTCGAGTGGGTCGATGTAGGGCAGTGGCATCGCCTGCATCACGTGGAACGCCGGCTCGGCATCTTCGCGCGACGGATGGTCGAGGTCCGGCCGGAAGGACTGGTAGGTGGGCTCGTTGTGAAGCATTTCCGTGTCGCAGTTGGTCGGATGAACGACGTTGAGCCGGATGTGGCGCGCTCCGGTGACGAGAGCCACCTTGCC
Organism: Mycobacterium sp.; assembly: GCA_036390735.1. Classification (GTDB taxonomy): domain Bacteria; phylum Actinomycetota; class Actinomycetes; order Mycobacteriales; family Mycobacteriaceae; genus Mycobacterium. Next base: position 8,649 of record DASWBF010000356.1, read on the forward strand.
GTCTACCCGGCCCATCTGTGCCTCCGTACTGCGACTCCGTCAGGACTCTAATATATTAGAGGCTAGGCTGTGGGTGTTGTGTCCGGGTCTCGACTCGCCTACGGTCGTGAGACCGCCTCGTTGTGCTGATGCGCGGTCGTGATGCCGGTGATGATGTTCGACAGAAGCCGGTCGAGGTGCGCTGGACTGCGGATCGTGCGGTCGCCCGCGGCCAAACTCATCATGACGCCGCTGATGAAATTCATTGTGACATAGGTCTGATCGTCGATCACCGAGGAATCGACATCGGCCCCGGGCGGCTGCCACCGCTCGACGATCTCGCGATGCAACTCG
>DASWBF010000357.1:0-9736 GCA_036390735.1 Mycobacterium sp.
CGAGTCCGCACCGGAATTGCGCACCCCGTGGCCGCGCGAGGCGCTCAACGACCTGCTGGTGTTGCTTTCCGCAGGCCCGACTGCCGTGACGACGATCGAGGCGCTGGACCGAACGGGCTTGTGGGGCAGGCTGTTTCCGGATTGGGGCGCGGTGCGCGACCTTCCGCCACGCGACATCGTCCACATCTGGACGGTGGACCGTCATCTCACCGAAACCGTCAGCAGGGCAAGCGCTTTCACCACCCGGGTGTCCCGCCCGGATCTGCTGGTGCTCGGTGCGCTGATGCACGACATCGGCAAGGGCCGCGGCGGCGACCACAGCGTGATCGGCGCGGAGCTGGCGACGCAGGTCGGGACCCGGCTCGGGCTGTGGCCGTCGGACGTCGACATCCTGTCCAAGATCGTGCGCCACCACCTGCTGTTGGCCAGCACGGCCACACGCCGGGACCTGCAGGACCCCGAGACGATCAACATGGTCGTCGGCGCGGTGGACGGCGACCCGCTGCTGCTCGAGTTGTTGCACACGCTGGCCGAAGCGGACTCGCTGGCCACCGGGCCCGGAGTGTGGGGCGACTGGAAAGCGCTGCTGATCGGCGACCTCGTGCGGAGGTGTCGGATAGCCATGGCCGGCGAGCCGTTGCCGCAGGCGGATCCGATTGACGAGCAACACCTTTCGCTCGCCGCCGATGGCAAGGTACACGTCGTGCTAACGCCTGGCGACGGCGCCCACATCTATCGCGTGACGATGGTGGCCCCCGACCGGCGCGGGCTGCTCTCCAAGGCCGCAGGCGTGCTTGCGCTGAACTCGCTGAGCGTCCATTCGGCGTCGGTCAACAGCCACGAGGGCTCGGCGATCAACACGTTCGTCGTCTCGCCGCACTTCGGCTCCCCCCCGGCCGCGGAGCTGCTCCGTCAACAACTCATCCAGGCACTCGACGACGACCTGGACGTCATCGCGCTGCTGGACCAGCGCCACCGCGAAGCAACCCAGCACGGCTCGGGCCGGGCCGGCGAGGTGCTCGCGGCGGTGCCGGCGAACCAGGTGCCCGCGCCGCCGCGGATTCTCTGGCGCGACGGCAGCGCACCTGGCCAGCTGCTGGTGGAGATCCGCTCCACCGACCGGGCCGGCCTGTTGGCCTTGCTCACACGAGTCTTCGAGAAGGCGGGAATCGACATCACTTGGGCGAAAGTCACCACGCTGGGTTCGTCGGTGGACGACGTGTTCTGCGTCGTGCCACCGGCACTGGGCACCAGCGACGTGGAGCGTCTGCGGGCGACGCTCGAACGTGACCTGCTGTCGGTGCTGCCTGCGCCGCCGCAGAAGCCCGCCGAGAACGCCAGCTAGGCTGGCCGACGTGTTCGAAACCCTGTCTGACCGGTTGACCGGTGCTCTGCAGAACCTGCGCGGCAAGGGCCGGTTATCCGACGCCGACATCGACGCCACCACGCGCGAAATCCGGCTGGCGCTGCTCGAGGCCGACGTCTCGCTGCCGGTGGTGCGTGCATTCGTCGCACGCATCAAGGAGCGGGCCAAGGGCGCAGAGGTCTCTGGCGCCTTGAACCCGGCGCAGCAAGTCGTCAAGATCGTCAACGACGAACTGATCGGGATCCTCGGCGGCCAGACCCGGAAGCTCGCGTTCGCCAAGACGCCGCCGACCGTCGTGATGCTGGCCGGGCTTCAGGGCTCCGGTAAGACGACGCTCGCCGGCAAGCTCGCGAAATGGCTTAAGGGACAAGGTCATACGCCGCTGCTCATTGCCGCAGATCTGCAGCGCCCGGGTGCGGTCAACCAGCTGAAGATCGTGGGCGAGCGCGCGGGTGTGCAGGTTTTCGCCCCGCACCCGGGCACGTCACCGGAAGGGTCGGCCGACGTCGGCCCTGGCGATCCCGTCGCCGTGTCGGCGGCCGGGCTGTCCGAGGCCAAGGCCAAGCACTTCGACGTGGTGATCGTCGACACCGCCGGACGGCTCGGCATCGACGAGGAGCTGATGACCCAGGCCGCGGCGATCCGCGACGCCGTGGGCCCCGACGAGGTGCTTTTCGTGCTCGACGCGATGGTCGGCCAAGACGCGGTCGCCACCGCCGACGCGTTCCGCGAGGGCGTCGGGTTCACCGGTGTGGTGCTGACCAAGCTCGACGGCGACGCCCGCGGCGGCGCGGCCCTGTCGGTCCGCGAGGTCACCGGTGTGCCGATCCTGTTCGCGTCCACCGGGGAAAAGCTCGAGGATTTCGATGTCTTCCACCCCGACCGGATGGCCAGCCGGATCCTCGGCATGGGCGACGTGCTGAGCCTCATCGAGCAGGCCGAGCAGGTCTTCGACGCTGAGCAGGCCGAAGCGACGGCCGCCAAGATCGGGAGCGGGGATCTCACACTCGAGGACTTCCTCGAACAGATGCTGACGATCCGCAAGATGGGGCCGATCGGCAACCTACTCGGCATGCTGCCGGGGGCGGGCCAGATGAAAGAAGCCCTCGCCGCCGTCGACGACAGCCACCTCGACCGCGTGCAGGCGATCATCCGCGGCATGACACCGGCCGAACGCGCCGACCCGAAGATCATCAACGCATCGCGCCGGCTGCGGATCGCCAACGGGTCGGGCGTGACGGTGTCGGAGGTCAACCAGCTCGTCGACCGATTCTTCGAGGCTCGCAAGATGATGTCGCAGATGGCCGGCCAGATGGGTTTGCCCGGGTTCGGCCGCAAGAGTTCGCGAAAAGCCAAGGGCGGCAAAGGGAAAAAGGGCAAGAAGGGTGCGCGGGGACCGACGCCGCCGAAGGTGCGCGGCCCGCTGGGCGCCGGGATGCCTGGCGGGGCGTTCCCCGACCTGTCGCAGATGCCGCCCGGGCTGGACGAATTGCCGCCTGCGCTGGCGGATTTCGATTTGTCGAAGCTGAAGTTCCCGAAGAACTAGCCGTGCCGCTGCACGTGCGGGGCCGCGGGTTGCCGAGTGGGGAGCCCGTCGAGTGGTGGATCATCGATGAGCGCTCGCGCGAGGAGCATGGGTACAGCGGCACGCTGTCGGCCGAGCCGGTGTCCGGCGCCGACACCGTGTTCGACGGCGGCTGGATTCTGCCCGGTCTCGTCGACGCGCACTGCCACGTCGGTGTCGGCGCCGACGGCCCCGCCGCCGACCTCGACGAGGCGATCGCCCAGGCGGAGACCGAACGCAACGCCGGTGCGCTGCTGCTGCGCGACTGCGGCTCGCCGATCGACACCCGCAGCCTCGATGACCACGACGACCTGCCACGCATCATCCGCGCCGGACGCCACCTGGCCCGGCCGAAGCGTTACACGCCCGGACTGCCTATCGATGTCGAGGATGAATCACAACTACCGGAAGCCGTTGCGGCACAAGCCCGTCGGGGCGATGGCTGGGTGAAGCTGGTCGGCGACTGGATCGACCGCGAGGTCGGGGACCTGGCGCCGCTGTGGTCCGACCACGTGCTGAAAGCCGCGATCGACACCGCCCACGCCCACGGCGCCCGGGTGACGGCCCACGTATTCGGCGAAGACGCGTTACCGGGGCTCGTCACGGCCGGCATCGACTGCATCGAACACGGCACCGGGATCACCGACGACGTCATCGATCTGATGGTCGAACGCGGCACCGCGTTGGTGCCGACGCTGATCAACATCGACAACTTCCCCGGCATCGCCGACCGCGCGGGAAACTACCCGGTCTACGCCGCGCACATGCGCGACCTGCACACGACGAGCCGGCATAGGGTCGCCGCCGCACGCGAGGCCGGGGTGCCGGTCTACGCCGGGACCGACGCGGGGTCGATGATCGTCCACGGCCGCATCGCCGACGAAGTCGACGCCCTGAAGGGCGTCGGGATGAGCCCGACGGACGCGTTGGGCGCGGCGTGCTGGGACGCGCGGCGGTGGCTGGGCCGGCCGGGGCTCGAGCACGGCGCCTCAGCGGATCTGATCTGCTTCGCCGACGACCCGCGCACCGGGGCGGCGGTGCTGAACCGGCCGGACCTGGTGATCCTGCGCGGCCGCGTCTTTGCGGGCTACAGCGACCCCACGCTGGCCTGAGGGCTTTGCGCGAAACCCCAGTCGAGCAGGCTGATCGCTTGGTCCCAATATGTCGGACCGCCGGGCTTCTCCAGGCCGTACATCTGCACGACGATAAGGCGCCGGCCGTTGCGCTCAGCCGCGCCGACGAAGGTCTTGCGAGCGATGTTGGTGAATCCGGTCTTGCCGCCGAGGGCGCCGGGATAACGGCGCAGCAGCTCATCCTGGTTGACGATCGGCGTCTCACCCGCGTCGGTCGGGAACAGCGCGGAGGGCTGGCTGGTGATCATCGCGAACACCGGGTTGGCCAACGCGGCGCGGAAGATCACCGCTAGGTCGTGCGGTGTGGTGCGGAAGTCCATGCCCGGCCCGTCCAGCCCCGACGGTGTCGCAGCGTGCGTGTCGTAGGCCCCGATCTGTTCGGCCTTGGCGTTCATCTTCGCCACCGCAACGTCGAACCCGCCGAGCATGTCAGCCAGCGTGTTTGCCGCGTCGTTGCCCGACACCAGCAGGATCGCGTCGAGCAGCTGGCGAGCGGTGTAGGTGCGGCCCGGCTTGATGCCGACGCAGTTGCACTCCACCTGGGTGTCGGCGACGGTCGCGGTGACGGTGTTGCCCAGGCCCACCTCGTCGAGCGCGGTGAGCGCCAGCAGCACCTTGTTCGTGCTGGCAGGCGCATGCGGTACGTACGCGTCGCGGGCGGCCAGGATCTGGCCGGTGTCCATGTCGGCCACCAGCCATGCCGGTGCGGGACCCTCCGGCGCGGCCACGGCGCCGGCCGGCTGAACCGCCGGATCAGCGAACGCAACGGGAGCGGACAGTCCGCATGCTGCGACAATGGCAGCCAGGGGGGCGACGAGCTTTCGCATGGCTGGTCAGCCTAGCCGGGGGGCGTCGATGGTGTTCAATCAACGCATGTTGAGCCTGGAGGAGATCTCGGACCGGTTGGAAATCCAGCAGCTGCTGATCGACTACTCGACGGCTATCGATCAGCGCCGCTTCGACGACCTGGACCGCGTGTTCACCCCCGACGCCTACATCGACTACCGCGTGATGGGCGGCATCGACGGCACGTATCCCGCGGTGAAGGCCTGGCTGGCCCAGGTGCTGCCGAACTTTCCGGTGTATGCCCACATGCTCGGCAACTTCGACGTGCGGATAAGTGGCGATACCGCGTCGTCGCGGACGATCTGCTTCAACCCGATGGTGCTCGGCGGGGACAGCGGCAACGTGATGTTCTGCGGGCTCTGGTACGACGACGAGTTCGTGCGCACACCCGAGGGCTGGCGGATGACGCGCCGGGTCGAGGCCAAGTGCTTCGACAAGGTCCTGTAGCGCCGACTCTGCGTTTTCGTACGCCCCATCGGCGTGTCCCGTACGTATCCACAGTGTCGCGGCCGGTCGGCGCGATTTCGCCCACTGACCAGCGTTCTGGCACAATGGTCGGCTGGTCAGACCCACGCGAGGCAAAACCGGATCCGCGCAACCGCACGGCATCGCTGAATTGCCGCGTGACACCTACAGGAGTTTCACCATGGCTGTGAAGATCAAGCTCACCCGGCTTGGCAAAATCCGCAATCCCCAGTACCGCATCGCCGTCGCTGACGCCCGCACCCGACGCGACGGGCGGGCCATCGAGGTCATCGGCCGCTACCACCCCAAGGAAGAGCCGAGCCTGATCGAGATCGACTCCGACCGAGCGCAGTATTGGCTGTCCGTGGGCGCTCAGCCCACCGAGCCGGTGCTCAAGCTGCTGAAGATCACCGGCGACTGGCAGAAGTTCAAGGGCCTGCCCGGAACCGAGGGCACCCTGAAGGTGGCCCCGCCGAAGCCCAGCAAGCTGGAGCTGTTCAACGCCGCGCTGGCCGAGGCCGAGGGCGGCCCGACCGCCGAAGCCACCACGCCGAAGAAGAAGGCGGCCGGAGCCGCGAAGGCGGCGACATCAGACAGCGCGAATGCCCCCGAGAAGGCGGAGACCGCCGACATCGACACGGCAGAGGCGACCGCCGACGCGCCGGCCGAGGCCCCGCCGGCCGCGGACGCCGAAAGCTGAGCCGGCGATGAGCTCTGTCGTGGTTGATGCGGTCGAGCATCTGGTTCGCGGCATCGTCGACAATCCCGACGACGTTCGCGTCGACATGGTGACCAACCGCCGTGGGCGCACCGTCGAGGTGCACGTCCACCCCGACGACCTCGGCAAGGTCATCGGGCGCGGCGGGCGTACGGCGACCGCGCTGCGCACGCTCGTCGCCGGCATCGGCGGTCGTGGCATCCGTGTCGACGTGGTGGACACAGACCAGTAGCCAGCAATGGAGCTGGTCGTCGGGCGGGTGGTCAAGGCGCACGGCGTGACCGGTGAGCTGGTCGTCGAGGTGCGCACCGACGACCCGGACAGCCGCTTCGCGGTGGGATCGACCCTGCGCGGCAAGCCCCGACACGGCGCAGCGCGGGAGTACACCGTCGAGTCGGTCCGCGACCACGGCGGCCGGCTGCTGGTGCGCCTGGCCGGAATCGACGACCGCGACGCTGCCGACGCGATGCGCGGTGTCGTGTTCGTGATCGACTCGGCTGAGCTTCCGCCCACCGACGACCCCGACGAGTTCTACGACCACCAGCTCGAGGGCCTTGCGGTGCGCACCGTCGACGGGCGCGACGTGGGCACGGTCACCGAGGTGCTGCACACCGCCGCGGGGGAGCTGCTCGCCATTCGCCGCGACGACGACGGCGAGTCGCTGGTGCCGTTCGTGACCGCGATCGTCACGTCGGTCTCGTTGGCGGACCGACTGATTGAGATCGACCCGCCCGAGGGTCTGCTGGAGCTGGCGTAGCCGTGCGCATTGACGTCATCACGATCTTTCCGCAGTACCTGGAGCCGCTGCGGGAGTCGTTGCCGGGCAAGGCAATCGACGCCGGGATCGTCGACCTGCGCGTGCACGATCTGCGGCAGTGGACGCACGACGCGCACCATTCAGTGGACGACGCGCCGTACGGCGGCGGCCCGGGGATGGTGATGACGGCGCCGGCATGGGGCGAAGCTCTGGACGAAATCTGTTCGGCGGAAACACTTCTCGTTGTGCCCACGCCCGCGGGTGTGCCATTCAAACAGCAGGACGCTCAGCGCTGGAGCTCCGAAGCGCGCCTCGTCTTCGCGTGCGGTCGTTACGAGGGGATCGACCAGCGGGTGATCGACGACGCCGCCCGGCGCATGCGCGTGGAGGAGGTCTCGATCGGTGACTACGTGCTGCCCGGCGGCGAGTCGGCCGCGCTGGTGATGATCGAGGCGGTGGTCCGGCTGCTGCCGCAGGTTCTCGGCAATCCGGAGTCACACCAACAGGATTCGTACTCCGACGGCCTGCTCGAAGGGCCGGCCTACACCCGCCCGCCGAGTTGGCGCGGGCTCGACGTGCCGGATGTGCTGCTGTCAGGCGACCACGCGCGCATCGCGGCGTGGCGTCGTGAACAGGGGCTGCAGCGCACGCGTGAGCGCCGCCCTGACCTATTGGACTAGATCCGCCCGCCCGGGAACATCGTCTTGACGGCCTGCGTGATCGTCTCGCGCGCCATGCTGTCGTCGGTGGGTTGCATCGAGCCAATGGCCATCACATAGCGACGGTCCCAACCAATCACGCCGGTGGACTCGTGCATCCAGTTGCCGCCGTTCCAGCAGCACATCCAGCCCTGCTTGACCGCGACGGGCTCGGCGTACAACGCGTCGGGGATGCCGAACTGCTGCGAATAGCCGTCGATGCCCGTCGGCGTCGACTGCGCGAGGTTGGACACGATGATGCTGGCCTGTTGGGCTGGCAGCCCGCCGCTGCCATCGAGCAGCTTGTCGTAGTAGCGGACGAGGTCACTCGCCGTGCTCAAGGTGTTGAACCAGCGCCCGTTGTAGGGGGTCGTCGTCGCCGTCAACCCGTAACGCTCGGTGACACGCGTGATGATCTCACTGCCACCACTGCGGTTCCAGAAGTTCTCGGCGGCGTTGTCGTCGGAGGATCGCAGCATGACTTCGAGCGCCGCGCGATCGGCCGGGGAGAGCTGGGTCTGCCCCTTGGCTTCCTGCAGAAGCAGGTCGTCGGCGATGAACAGCTTGGCCACCGAGGCGATCGGAAAAGGCGAATCGTCGCCGTTGGACACCGTTTTGCCAGTCACCCGGTCCAGCACCAGCACCGAGATCTCCGCGCCGCTTGCAGCGGCCTGCAGGGTCGCTTGCTGAATCCGGGACTCCAGCCCGTCGAGAGCGACCTTGGCGGTGTCGGGCGGGGGGGTGTCCGGCAACGGCCGCTGGGCACCCATGGCGATGACGTCGCGGGTCGCTGGTCGGATCCCCGTTGCCCCGTGATCTTTGGCGACACACGCCCCGACGAGTACGGCTGACGTCAGGACTGCGATCGCTGTCCGAAGTACTGGCCGCGGCCGCCGCATGTCTCTCCTCAACCTATTGGGCTTCTCCAAAACGGCCCGACCGCACCGCCGTCCGCTATCTCGGTAGCCTAATCGGTTTTTCGGCGCCTTGGGTCGTAAGCGCGCGACGTCGTCTGGTGTGTTGATCTTCACGCTGTCGGCCGCGATTTCCCTGCCTGCGGCTGATCTGGCACAATTGACCAGTTGTCTGCGTGGGCTGGGAGCCTTCCCGCGATGCAGAGATCAAGACGTCAGAACCCGACGGCTTCGGCTGCGTTGCTCACGACGCGATGCACCCCACGCCGCGAACGCGAGGAAGAATTTCGCTATGAACACGCTGGACTTCGTCGACCAGACTTCGCTGCGCGACGACATCCCGGCTTTCAATCCCGGCGACACGGTCAACGTGCACGTCAAGGTCATCGAGGGTTCCAAGGAACGCATTCAGGTGTTCAAGGGCGTCGTGATCCGCCGGCAGGGCGGCGGAATCCGGGAGACGTTCACGGTCCGCAAGGAGAGCTACGGCGTGGGTGTCGAGCGCACGTTCCCAGTGCACTCACCGAACATCGACCACATCGAGGTCGTCACACGCGGCGACGTGCGCCGCGCCAAGCTGTACTACCTGCGCGAGTTGCGCGGCAAGAAGGCCAAGATCAAGGAGCGGCGCTGACCGCGGTAGCTTGATCCCGTGACGGACAAGACCGAATCGGCAGACGAGACCGACGCTGAGGCCGATTCCAAGGCCAGCACCGAAGACGGCGACACGCCCAAGCGCAAGAAATCGGTGCGGTCGGTACTGATAGAGGCCGCGATCGTCATCGTGGTCCTGGTGGTCCCCTTCTACTTGGTGCAGACGTTCGTCGCGCGCCCGTATCTGATCCCGTCAGAGTCCATGGAGCCGACGTTGCACGGGTGTCTCGGATGCACCGGTGATCGCGTGGTGGTCGACAAGGTCATATACCGCTTCGGCTCGCCGCAGCCCGGCGACGTGATCGTCTTCAAAGGCCCGCCCGCATGGAACGTCGGCTACAAGTCGATCCGCTCCGAAAATGCCCCGGTGCGGTGGCTGCAGAACACCGTCTCGTTCATCGGATTCGTGCCGCCCGATGAGAACGACCTGGTCAAGCGCGTCATCGCTGTCGGGGGTCAGACCGTGGAGTGCCGAAACGCCAGCGGACTGACGGTCGACGGCAAACCGCTGAACCAGCCGTTCCTCAACACGAAGACCATGGGGGTCGAGAACCTCGACCCGGCCGTCTACCGGTGCCTGGGTCCGGAGTTCGGTCCCGTGACCGTGCCGGACGGCCGGCT
>DASWBF010000358.1:0-15368 GCA_036390735.1 Mycobacterium sp.
TTCAGCCCCGACGGACAACGGCTCGTGTCCCTGAGCGCGTACTCACTTCGACCGTGGGACACCAGGAACTGGCAACTCGTCGGCAAGCCGCATCTCAGCTCCAACATTCTTCGGCAGTTTGGCCGCCCGCCCGGATGGCCCTTTCTTTGTCACCGGCGGCGGCACGCAAAGCCTTCAGCGATGGGACATGACCACGGGTGTGCTGATTGGGAATCCCATGCCCGGTCACCGTGACATCGTCGACGATGTCGCCGTCAGCAGCGACGGAAAGTTGATCGTCTCCGGGAGTAAGGATGCGACACTCCGGTTCTGGGATGCGGACTCCGGTCAGCCCGTTGGGGATCCGTTGACCGCCGACTCTCAAAGCGTCGCGACTCTTGTCCTGAGTGCGGACCGGCGCATCCTCTCATTGAACATCAACCTCTCCCCCGACGAAACCGTGTCGGCATGGGTCTGGCCGGCTCCCGCGGCCTGGCGGCACGATCTCTGTAACAAGTTGAGCTACAACATGAGTGACCGGCAATGGTCTGACTGGGTGTCACCAGACATCGGTTACAAGCAATTGTGCCCGCGTCTGCCCAAGCTTGCCGACGACAACTGACTCTCAGCACGGTTTGGCCTGCGGGTCGTGCGGCGCAACGATGTGCAGCCGGCGGGCGCGTTCGCGTCGGCGCTGACGGGAAGTGGCAGCGCCCCGCTTGCCGACTAATCACCATGCGCCGGATCTCGTTCTGCTGCACGCAGTTTCATGCCGAAGATATCGCGTCGACGATTTCATAGTGGCCACTGAGACCGTGAGTAGTTCGGAATATCGACCCTCGGGCGGCGGCTATCTACGTGCCGAGAGGTCGCAGATGCCAGGTTAACTATGTCAGCGGATCGGCTGCGGTTCGCGGCGTTCGGGACCCGCGGGCTGGGAGGCCAGCGCGTCGGCTTCGGCGAGCAGGTCACCGAGCTGGATCGGGTACACCGCCTCACCGGCCCTCACCAGCGCGGCGATGTCGTCGGCGTCACACCAGCGGTATCCATGGATGTAGCGATGCTCGAGCGCGGTGTGGCCCGTGGTCGACGGGTCGAACCGCCGGGTGCGGTGCACGAAGAACAGCTCGTGGCTGCGCACCACCGCGTTGTTGAAGTCCATCATCGCGTCGCGTCGCCACACCGGCCCGACCATGTCCGCGGCGGCGGCGCGCAGTCCCGTCTCCTCGAACACCTCCCTGGCCGCGGCCTGCTGCAGCGTCTCCCCCGGCCGCGCCTGGCCACCTACGGTGAACCACCACTTGGGTGCGGCAACGTCCTCACGCGCGGGGTCGGATCCGCAGAACAGCAGCACACACCCCTGCTCGTCGAGAAGCACGACGCGCGCCGACGTGCGCAGGGTGACGACGCCCTCGTCGCCGTCCGACACGTGCCCGCGCTCTGCGATCTCGAAATACGTTGGCAGCGGCGCTCTTCCGCCGAGGCGTAGCCATCGGACGGGCCGTCGCAACCGCAGCGCCAGCGTGTCGCGTACCGCGTCGTTGTGGAACCGCCGGGCCAGCAGCACCCGCGCCTCGGCATCGGCCAGCTCGGCGATCAGCGCCGGCCCCAGGACAGCGGTGTCGACCATCGCCAGCTCCGCGGACAGCTCGTTTTCGGCGGTTTCCCGCGCCGCCCGCGGCGCCTGCTCGGCGGCGTCGGCCAACGCCGTCAGCCGCCAGCACCGCTCACCGCTGCCGTACGCGTCGGCGCCCACAGCGCGCGAGACCACCGCCCGCCGGGCCAACGCGGCGTCCAGTGCCTGCCAGGACAAGTCGTAGCGGACGTGCAGCCGGTCCAGCCGCGTCGCGGTCTGGTACGCCCACACGGCGACGGCAACCATAAGAACCAACAGCAGCGCCGCGCCCAGCACTGCCCAGGTCATCAGCTGGCCACCTCGACCTTGGCGCCCGCCGCGGCGACGGTCTCGTACACCCGCACGATCTGCTGGGCGACCACCGACCAGTCGTAGCGGCGCACCGCGGTCTTGGCCGCCTCGACGTAGCGCGCCCGCAGCGCGTCGTCGCCGAGCACGTCGATCAGCCCTGCGGCCAGCGCGTCGCCGTCGTCCACGGCCACCAGCCGGCCGGCCTCACCGTCGCGCAGCACGCGGCGGAACGCGTCGAGGTCGCTGGCCACCACCGGCGTGCCCGCGGCCATCGCCTCCACGAGCACGATCCCGAAGCTCTCCCCGCCGGTGTTGGGCGCGCAGTACACGTCGGCGCTGCGCATGGCCGACGCCTTCTCGTCGTCGTCCACCTGTCCCAGGAACCGGAGGTGACCCGCGAGCGGCCCGGCTTCCTCGCACAGCTCGTCCTCGTCACCGCGGCCGACGATCAACACCTGCACGCTAGGGAACTTTTCCACCAGCGCGGGCAGCGCACGCAGCAGCACGTCCATGCCCTTGCGCCGTTCGTCGAAGCGGCCGAGGAACAGCACGGTCCTGCCGGGCCGCGGATAGCCTTCCAGCACAGGCGCATTCGCGAACGACGACACGTCCACGCCGTTGGGGATCTCCACCGCGTCGGAGCCCAGCGCCTCCATCTGCCAGCGGCGGGCCAGATCCGACACGGCGATGCGGCCGACGATCTTCTCGTGGAACGGCCGCAGGATGCCCTGAAACACCGACAGCGTCAGCGATTTGGTGGTGGACGTGTGAAACGTCGCGACGATCGGGCCTTCCGCGACCGCCAGGGCCAGCATCGACAGGCTCGGCGCGTTGGGCTCGTGAAGGTGCAGCACGTCGAACTGGCCGTCGGCCAGCCAGCGCTTGACCTTGCGGTGCGTGGCCGGACCGAACCGCAGCCGGGCGACGGAGCCGTTGTACGGGATCGGCACCGCCCGGCCGCCGGAGACGACATAGTCGGGCAGGGGGACCTGCGACGACGACGGCGCGAGCACGCTCACCTCGTGGCCGCGGGCGCGCATCACCTCGGCGAGCTGCAGCACGTGCGACTGGACCCCGCCCGGGACGTCGAACGAGTACGGGCACACCATCCCGATGCGCATTTACAGATTGTCTCCCGCCAACCTCGCGCGCCGCTCGTCGGACAGGTCGGCCAGCCACTGCGGCTGCAGCATGTGCCAGTCGGCCGGGTGCGTTGCGATGTCGGCGGTGAACTGATCGGCCAGCGCCTGGGTGATCGCGTGGACATCACCGGAGCTGGTGTCCAGGGTCGGATGCACCCGGATGCCGCAGGTGTCTGCTTCGTTCCAGAGGTACGCCGGCAGCAGCCTGGCGCCGGTGGCGATCGCCAGCTTGGCCGGTCCTGCCGGCATGAGGGTGGGCTCGCCGAAGAAGTCGACCTGCACGCCGGTTCGGGTCAGGTCGCGGTCGGCCATCAGGCACACGAACTTGTTCTGGCGCAGCCGTTCCGCACACACGTCGAACGGTGCACGGTCGCCTCCGGAATGCGACACCACTTCGAAGCCCAGGGTCTCGCGAAACTCGATGAATCGACGAGCCAGCGACTCGGGCTTGAGCCGCTCCGCGACAGTGGTGAAGGTGCCGTGGTGTTGCGCCAACCAAACTCCTGCCATGTCCCAGTTGCCGCTGTGCGGAAGCGCGGCGACGGCCCCGCGACCGGCTTCCAGTGCCTCATCGAATTGTTCTGCACCGTAAAAGTGTTCGTCGAGCCGCTTGCCCACTTGCTTCAGATCCATCGACGGCAACCGGAACGCCTCGCGCCAGTAGCGGGCATAGGACGCCACCGACGCCCGCATCAGCCAATCGGGCACCTTCGACGGCGGCACGCCGAGCACCCGGGCCAAGTTCTTGCGCAGCTGCTCAGGTCCGCCACCCGCCGCGGCATAGAGCGCACCGGCGTCGAACATGCGGCGCGCCAGGCGATCTGGCATGGCACGGACCACGCGCCAGCCGGCGGCATAGCCCCAGTCGGCGAGCCGCGGGCTCACCTCGGCACGGCGGTCGCGCATGAGCCGCAGTCTGGGCGACGTCGGAATCACGACTCGCTCTTCTCCCGGTTCTCGATCATGTCCGTCGCGCCGGGCGACGTGCGGACGGAGTGCAGGCGCTGCGCCACCGTGATCAGGCTGGTCGCCGCAAGCAGCCACATCGCGATCGGCAGCAGCCACGGCAGCGGGAACAACGGGAAGTCGGACAGCCCGGCGCCGACCAGCACCATGACCAGCCGCTCCGGGCGTTCGATCAGCCCGCCGTCGCCGCGCAGGCCGCTGGCCTCGGCGCGCGCCTTGATGTACGAGATCACCTGCGACGTGACCAGGCAGATCAGCGTGGCCACCACCAGCGACGGGCTGTTCATGCCGAACGCCACCCACCACAGCAGGCCGCAGAACACCGCCCCGTCAGCGATCCGGTCGCACGCAGCGTCCAGCACCGAGCCGAACCGGGTGCCGCCGCCGCGCACTCGCGCCATCGCCCCGTCGAGCATGTCGGCCAGCACGAAGAACGAGACAGCCACCGAGCCCCACCACAGCTGACCGATCGGGTACAACGTCAGCGCGGCGATCACCGTGCCCGCGGTGCCGATGATCGTCACGCTGTCGGGAGTCAGGCCGGCTTTCAGCGCGACCTTGGCCACCGGAGTGGACAGCTTGACGTACGCCGCGCGCGTCATCAGGTAGAAGTTGCTCAGTGCTCAATCCCCCCGTCGCTCCGCTCCCCCGGTTGTTTCGCCCACTCGGTCGCCAGCAGCTGCCGCGTCTCTTGCAGCAGCTGCGGGATCATCTTCGTCTGGCCGATGATCGTGATGAAGTTGGCGTCCCCGACCCATCGCGGAACCACGTGCATGTGCAGGTGGTCGGCCAGCGATCCGCCGGACACCTTGCCCAGGTTCAGGCCCACGTTGAACCCCATCGGCCGTGACACGGCCTTGATCACGCGAATTGCCTTCTGCGTGAACGCCATCAGCTCCGCGCTCTCGGCCTCATCGAGGTCCTCGAGCTCCGACACGCGGCGGTACGGCACCACCATCAGGTGCCCGGGGTTGTACGGGTAGAGGTTGAGCACCACGTACACCCGTTCGCCGCGGGCCACAACGAGGCCTTCCTCGTCGGGAAGCGTCGGGATCTCGCTGAACGGCTGCTCGGGGGACGTGTCCTCGCGCTGGAAGGGCGCCTCGGCGATGTAGGTCATCCGGTAGGGCGTCCACAGCCGCTGCAGCCGGTCGGGCACGCCGACGCCGCGGTCGACGATGGCGTCGTCGCAGCTTCCCGCTCTTCGCGCAAGCGGCTCATCGCCAGTGGGTTCGGGTTGGGTCACGGCGCTCCACCCGGCTTCAGCAGATCGGCTGTCGGCGAAGCATTTTCCCGCGCTTGCACCCAGTCGACGATCATGTTGATCGCGTCGGCGCGGGGCACACCGTTGAGTTGGCTGCGGTCACGGAACCGGAAGCTGACCGCGCCGGCTTCCACGTCGCGGTCACCGGCCAGCAGCAGAAACGGCACCTTCTGGTTGGTGTGGTGGACGATCTTCTTGGCCATCCGGTCGTCGCTGGTGTCCACCTCGGCCCTTGCGCCCCGTGAATTGAGCTCGGCGGCAACGGCTTCCAGGTAGGGCACGTGCTCGTCGGCGATCGGGATGCCGACCACCTGCACCGGCGACAGCCATGCGGGAAACGCGCCGGCGTAATGCTCGGTGAGCACTCCGAAGAACCGCTCCACCGACCCGAACAGCGCGCGGTGAATCAGCACCGGCCGCTGGCGGGTGCCGTCGGCGGCGGTGTACTCCAACTCGAACCGGTCCGGCATGTTGAAGTCCAGCTGGATCGTCGACATCTGCCAGTTGCGGCCCAGCGCGTCTTTGACCTGGACGGAGATCTTCGGCCCGTAAAACGCTGCGCCACCCGGGTCGGGCACCAGCTCGAGGCCCGACGCGGCGCCGACCTCGGCCAGCACGTTGGTGGCCTCCTCCCACACCTCGTCAGAGCCCACGTACTTTTCCGGATCCTTGGTGGACAGTTCCAAGTAGTAGTCGTCCAGGCCGTAGTCGGCGAGCAGCTCAAGCACGAACTGCAGCAATGACGTCAGCTCACTGCTGAGCTGCTCGCGGGTGCAATAGATGTGCGCGTCGTCCTGGGTCATCCCGCGCACTCTGGTGAGGCCGTGAACGACACCGGACTTCTCGAGGCGGTACACACTGCCGAACTCGAAGAACCGCAGCGGCAGTTCGCGGTACGACCGCCCGCGCGAGCGGTAAATCAGATGGTGCATCGGGCAGTTCATCGGCTTGAGGTAGTAGTTCTGCCCGGGCTTGCGCAGCGTGCCGTCCTCGTTGAACTCGGCGTCGATGTGCATCGGCGGGAACATGCCGTCGGCGTACCACTCGAGGTGCCCCGAGATCTGATACAGCTGCTCCTTGGTGATGTGCGGGGAGTTGACGAACTGGTAGCCGGCCTCGACGTGCTTACGCCGGGAGTAGTCCTCCATCTCCTTGCGGACGATGCCGCCCTTGGGATGGAAAACCGGTAGGCCCGAACCGAGTTCGTCGGGGAAGCTGAACAGGTCGAGCTCCACGCCGAGCTTGCGGTGGTCGCGGCGTTGCGCCTCTTCGATCAGGTGCAGGTGCCGGTCCAGCGCCTCCTGAGATTCCCACGCCGTGCCGTAGATGCGCTGCAGGCTGGCGTTGTCCTGATCGCCGCGCCAGTACGCCGCCGAGCTTCTGGTGAGCTTGAACGCGGGGATGTAGCGGGTGGTCGGGATGTGCGGGCCGCGGCACAGGTCGCCCCAAACCCGTTCGCGGGTACGGGGATTCAAATTGTCGTAGGCGGTGAGTTCGTCGCCGCCGACTTCCATCACTTCCGGGTCGCCGGACTTGTCGTCGACGAGTTCGAGCTTGTAGGGCTCTGAGGCCAACTCGCTAAGGGCCTGATCCTTGGATTCGTAGACGCGCCGGGAGAACAGCTGGCCTTCTTTGACGATCTGGCGCATCCGCTTCTCCAGCGCTTCCAGATCCTCAGGAGTGAACGCCTCGGCGACGTCGAAGTCGTAGTAGAAGCCGTCGGTGATCGGCGGGCCGATCCCGAGCTTGGCGTCGGGGAACATCTCCTGCACGGCCTGCGCCAGCACGTGGGCGGCCGAGTGCCGGATGACGCTGCGGCCGTCCTCGGTGTCGGCGGCGACGGGCACGGCCTCGACGTCGGTGTCGGGCGTCCAGCTCAGGTCGCGCAACCGGCCGTCGGCGTCGCGGACGACGACGACCGCGGCGGGCTCACCGCGGCCGGGCAGTCCCGCGTCGCGGACCGCTGCCCCGGCGGTGGTCCCGGCAGGCACCCGGACGGGGGCTGCGGGGCTTGCGGGTGCGGCGGCGGTCATCGCGGAATCTCCAACAGGGTCAATGTGCTCGATCGCGCACCATGCTATCGGTGACGCCGGTTACGTCCCCACGCCGATCGGGCTGCGCAACGCTGCCGATTCCAGCCCGAACAGCGCCGCGGCCCAGCCGATGGCGCCGACGAGCCACAGCGTCGCCACCACCACCGCGGTGGTGAACACGACACCGGCGGCCTGCACCCACAGGCCCTGCGCACGGAACCACGCCATCACCTTGTCGTAGCGCTGCTTCGCGAACGCCAGCAGACACTGCGCCCAACGGAACTCGGTGGCCAGGATGGCGAGGCCGACGAACACGATCGCCCAGCCCGGCCCCGGATACGGGATCGCGAGGATGCCGACGGCGAGCACGGCCAGGCCGACGACCGCGACGGCGATCCGGTAGAGGAAGTCGGCCGCCCGGCGATCGCGCACCTTGTCGCGCCACCGTGCCCACCGGCGCTCGGCTTTCATGGCTGGCCGGGCCGCAGCCGCACGAACAGCGCCTCGCCGTCGGCCAGTACCGCGTCACCATCGGTGATCCGGCCTTCGACGAAGATCTTGCGGCCGTCGATGCGTTCGATGCCGGCGTCGACCTGCAGCTCCTTTTCGACGGGCACGATCTGGCGGTAGTTGACATGAAGATAGGCGGTGCGCTGGTACGGGCTGCGGGTGAGCTTGGCGGCGGTGTAGCCGAGCACCGAGTCGAACAGCATCGCGATCGATCCGCCGTGGACGGCGCCGTTGCGGCCCAGGTGGAATCGGCGGAACTGCGCGGTGCCGCGCACCCGCCCGTCGTCGGTCTTCGCCAGCTCGGCCGGCACCTGAAGGATGTTGCCGCGGTTGGGCAGGTCCAACCGTCGACCCGACGGGGATGTCCACTCGTCGGCCCAGTACGGCGCCAGCAGCGCGGTGACGTCCTCGATCAAGCCGGCGGCGCGGGTGATGACGTCATCGGGGGCGTCGACGGCCTTTGCGTGATCCTGCAGGGTCCGGACGGCTTCGACGAGCCGGCCGTAGTCGGGTCCGCCCTTGTCCGTCGGGACAGGCGGGTTGAAGCCGCCGCCGGGGTGCTCGCCGACTCCAGTTGCCACCCGGGTCACGCTACGTGAGGTGTGCTCTCGCGAGCGTGCGGCCACTGCGAAAATCGCGCCCCCGAATTTCGCAGTGGGCGCACGCTCGGCGTGCGCAGACTCTGCGCTGCGACCACGTACAGTTCGGCCATGAGCGAGCCGTTGACCGACGAGCAGCAGCGCAAGCTCCGGCTGTCGCTGCGGGACGGGATGCCGAAGACGCCGTTCATGGGATGGCTCGGCATCGTGTTCGACCGCTACGAACCCGACGACGTCGTCATCCGGCTGCCGTTTCGCGAAGACCTGACCAACGACGGCATCTACTTCCACGGCGGCGTGATCGCGTCGGTGCTCGACACCGCGGGCGCCGCGGCGGCATGGTCCAATCACGACTTCTGCAAGGGCACCCGCGCGTCGACCGTCGGGATGACGGTCAACTACGTCGGCGCCGCCAAGCGCTCTGATCTGCTGTGCCACGGCCGCACCGTGCGTCGCCGCAAGGAGCTGATCTTCACCGAGATCACCGCCACCGACGCCGACGGCGAGGTGGTGGCCCACGCCGTGCAGACCTACCGGATCGTCTGACTCGGGGCTCGCCCGTCGGGCGGCCAGCTGTCGACACCGTCCTCCAGCGGCACCGCGAGGCTGTGCAGGATCGTCGCGACCATCCGCCACGCCCCGATCGCGGTGACCAACTCGACCAGCACGGCGGGATCCGGGCCGAGTTCGCGTTCGCACGCCGCCCAGCTTTCGGCACTGACCGCCCCGTCGCACACCACGTCGTCGGTGGCCGCCAGCACGGCCCGCTCTCCGGGGCCAAAACCGTTGTGCGCCTTCCAGTCTCGCACGCCGAGCAGATCGTCGGCGGACACGCCGAGCCCGAGTGCGACGCGCCAGTGCTGGGTCCACTCGTAATCCGACGCGGTGAGCCACCCGATGCGCATGATCACCAGCTCGCGCAGCCGGATGTCGAGGCTGCCGTGCCACAGCATCGTCGCGAGCAGGTCGTTGATGCGCCGGGCCAGCGTGGGGTGGTTCAGCAGCACCTGGAAGATCGCGAGTTCGGCCATGTAGTTGGGCACACCCGCCTCGTCGGCGGCGGCCTTCGCTTCGTCGACAGCCAGACGTGGCACCCGCGGAGAGGTCACGGCGTCAGCACCCCATGCACAGGCGGCACCTCGTCGCGCTCGCCGCCCATCGTGGCCAGCAGGTCGGCCGCGCCGTCTAGCCCCACGCAGCGCCGCGGCAGGGATTCGAAGGGATACCGCTGCGACGCAAGCAGTTCCAGCGCCGCGCGATAGGCGGGCGCGTCCACGCCGAGCGCTCCGACGATGTTCAGCTCCTTGTAGACCAGGACGTCCGGCGAGAAACCGGGAGCATCGCTGCCCCAGCCACGGGTGCCGGCGACGATCACGGTTCCTGCGGTGCGGGCCAACGCTATCGCTTGGGCAAACGCTGCGGGCGCTTTCGCGGTGACGTCGACCACCACATCTGCCAGTCCGCCGGTCGCGTTGCGAAGGGCGCCGACCGGATCGTCGCGTGCCACGTCCACGACAAGGTCGGCGCCGAACTCACGGGCAAGCGTCAACCGGTTCGCGTCGCGCGCACCCAATCCCGTCACCATCACGAACCCGGCGCCGGCCTCCTTCGCGGCGGCCGCCGCGCACAGACCGCGGACGCCGGGTCCCTGCACAGCGACCACGTCACCTGGCGATGTGCCGGGAAGCGTTGCACCCCAGCGGATTCCAGCGCCCAGCGGGTTGAACAGCGTCGCCACCACGGGGTTCAGCCCGTGCGGCACCTCAAGCACCATCGAGTCGGGCGCCAAGTACTGGTACTCGGCGTACCCGCCCCACAAACCGGGGGCACGGTCGACCGGGATGAACCCGTACATGTCGGCGATGCCGTGCCGCTCGCAGCGGCGGTACTCACCGGAGCGGCACGCCGCGCATTCCCGGCACGACTTGAACACCTCGATCGCCACCCGGTCGCCGGCCGCCACGCCCCACCGCGCAGCAGCCCGCGAGCCGATCGCCTCGATCACGCCGACGGTCTCGTGGCCGGGGACGAACGCGAACCCGCCCGCCAACTCGCCGGTGTACTGCTCGTGGTCGGTTCCACACAGCCCGCACGCCTCCACGCGCACGAGCCCGTCGTCGTCGCCGACGTCGGGGATCGGCAACCTCCGCAGATCGAGTCGGCGCGGCGCTTCCAGCACCAGTGCCCGCGCGGACCGGTCCATCAGCCGCCGGCGTTGCTCAACGCGTCGAATTCCTCGTCGGACAGCGTGATTTCGGCGGCCGCGACGTTCTCCTCAAGATGGGCGACCTTCGACGTGCCCGGAATCGGCAGGATCACCGGCGACCGCTTCAGCAGCCAGGCCAGCGCCAGCTGCGACGGGGTGGCGCGCCGTTCGGCAGCGATCCGCTGCAGCGGCCCGTCGGTGGCCGCCAGCGGTCCGGCCGCCAGCGGGAACCACGGAATGAACCCGATGCCGTCGGCCTCGCACGCTTCGAGCACGGGTTCGGCGCCGCGCACGGACAGGTTGTACATGTTCTGCACCGACACGATCGTCGCGACCTTCCGGGCGGCATGCAGCTGGTCGACGCTGACCTCGGACAGCCCGATGTGGCGGATCTTGCCTTGCTGCTGCAGTGCGGCCAGCTCGCCGATCTGGTCCTCGGCCGGGAACTTCGAGTCGATGCGGTGCAGTTGGAACAGGTCGATGGCCTCGACCCCGAGGCGGCGCAGGCTCAGCTCGCACTGCTGGCGCAGGTACGCCGGGAACCCGAGCGGACGCCAGTCGTTGGGACCGGGGCGCACCAAACCGGCCTTGGTGGCGACGACGAGATCGTCGGGATACGGGTGCAACGCCTCGCGGATCAGCTCCTCGGAGACGTGCGGGCCGTATGAGTCGGCGGTGTCGACGAAGTTCACCCCGAGCTCGACCGCGCGACGCAGCACGCGAATGCATTCGTCGTGGTCGGCGGGCGGGCCCCATACGCCCTTGCCGGTGAGGCGCATGGCGCCGAACCCGAGGCGGTTGACGGTCAGATCTCCGCCGAACGTGAACGTTCCGGAGGCTTGCGCGACGGTTTGTGTGGTCACTTTCTCGACCGTACGCCGCCGAACTGGATGCATCAGCGCGATGATGGCAGTCATGAAATTCGGGTTCCCGCTTCCGCATACGATGCGGCTGAAGGCCCTGACGCAGCCGTGGGAATACAGCGTGACTGGCGCGGATCAGGCCGTCATGGCCCGACGCGCCGAAGAGCTCGGCTACGAGATGATTGCCGTCCCGGAGCACTTCGTGGTCCCGAACACGCACCTGGAGCTGTCGGGGCCGCACTACTTCCACTCGACCGTCGCACAGGCCTTCCTCGCCGGGGCGACGAAGCGCATTCAGGTGAACTCGTGCGTCACGCTGCTGCCGCTGCAGCATCCGATCGTCCTGGCGAAGGCGTTGTCCACCGCGGATTGGATGAGCGGCGGTCGCATCGGCGTCACGTTCGGCGTCGGTTGGGACGAGGAAGAGTTCAACATCCTCGGCGTGCCGTTTCACGAACGGGGACGCATGGCCGACGAATACCTGGCCGCGATCATCGAGTTGTGGACCAGCGATTCGCCGAGTTTCGACGGCAAGTACGTCTCGTTCGAGAATGTCGCGTTCGAGCCAAAACCCCTGCAGCAGCCGCATTTACCAATCTGGATCGGCGGCGACGCCCCGGCGGCGCTGCGGCGCGCGGCACGATTCGCGTCGGGGTGGTTCCCGTTCCTCACCCAGCCGGACGAGATTCCCGCCAAGATCGACTACATCAAGTCGCAGCCCACCTTCACGGGCGAGCCGTTGGAAGTGGTGTACGGCCTGGGCACATCGCTCGTCGGTGAAAGACATGTCGTCGTCGACGACCCCACCCAGCAACCCGGCATGACCGCACCGGAGATCATCGACCGGCTCGGCCGGTTCGCGGCGTTGGGCGTGACGATGACCAGCGTCCCGATCCCACCGGTCAGAGGTGTCGACGAATACCTCGACTATGCCCAGTGGGTGATCGAGGAGATCAAGCCTAAAGTCCCGTAAATGAAATGAATCTGGCCCGGCTGAGCGACGAACCGTTCACCTACACCGAGATTGGTGCGACGGCCGGCCGGCTGCCCGACGGATATCACCATGTGAGCAAGTCGGCGCGGATCGGCACCGGCCGGGCGCGGTTCGAGGAGGCGGCGGCGCGGGTGATGAGGTGGGGCATGCTGCGCGGAGCCGGGGTGCGTCCGAGGCCCAGCACCGAGGTCGCGCAGGCCGGTTCGGTGGTGGTCGTGGGCCTCGGACCGGTAAGGGCCCCATGCCGCGTGGTGTACGTCGTCGACGAGCCCGACCGCCGCGGCTTCGCGTACGGCACGCTGCCCGGCCACCCGGAATCCGGCGAAGAGCTGTTCGCCGTGCGCCACGACCCCGCCGACGACGCCGTCTACGCCGAGGTGGTGGCGTTCTCGCGGCACGCGACCTGGTGGAGCAGGGCCGCCGGGCCGGTCACGTCGCTGATCCAGCGGATCGTGACGGCGCGGTACGTAGAAGCCGTGTGACCAATGACCGGCGACCCTTCAGGGCGCCGCGTACCGTTGACCCGTGAGCCAGCCGCTGGAAGCCCACAGCGCCTACCGCCGCATCGCCGAGATCGTGCGCGCGCTGCATGACCGGCCGGAGACGGACGCAGACACGGTCATCGCGGAGCTGGCCGAGCATGCCGCCCTCGAGATTCCCGGGGCCAAGTACGCGGGTGTCACGATCACCACCAACCGCAAGCGGGTCGACACCCCGGCGGC
This sequence comes from Mycobacterium sp., assembly GCA_036390735.1. Taxonomy (GTDB): domain Bacteria; phylum Actinomycetota; class Actinomycetes; order Mycobacteriales; family Mycobacteriaceae; genus Mycobacterium. The sequence continues at coordinate 13,206 of DASWBF010000358.1, forward strand.
CACGCACCCGTACGCGGTCACGCTCGACCGGATTCAGCAGCGGCACCGCGAAGGGCCGTGCCTGGAGTCGGCGTGGGACAAGAAGACGATTCACATCGCCGACCTGGAGTCGGACTTCCGGTTCCCGAAATACCGCAGGGACGCGCTGGTGGAGACACCGATCCGGTCGATCATGGCGTTTCAGCTGTTCATCGCCGACCAGACGATGGGCGCGCTCAACGTCTACGCCGAGGAGCCGCACGCCTTCAACGACGAGAGCGAGGAAGTGGGACTGATCTCGCGACGCACTCGGCGGTGGCGTGGAACTCGGCCCGCCGCGACGAGCAGTTCCACCAGGCGCTGGCCAGCCGGGACGCCATCGGCCAGGCGAAGGGCATGATCATGGAGCGCTACGGAATGGGGGCGATCCAGGCGTTCGAGATGTTGAGGAAGTTGTCGCAAGACTCCAACGTGCCTCTGGCCCGAATCGCCCAGGAGCTAATCGAGAAGTCACACCCGTCGGCAAGCTAGCCTGAGTTGCCGATTAAGAGCCCTCGGGTCCCAGCGGCCGGAGATGACTGAGAGGCATTAATGGCGCAGGGACTGGTGATTCTCTTCGCGTTGCTGTCTGCTGTCTGCTTGGCGATCGGAATCGTGGTTCGTCAGCGCGCCACCATTGACGTCCCGCAAGAAGCGGGCGTCGGCGCAACGATGATCACGGCGTTGCTGCGCAAGCGGCTGTGGTGGATAGGTTCCGGGGTGGCGGCGTTGGGGTATGTGTGCCAGGCCGTGGCGTTGTCGCACGGGTCGTTGCTGGTGGTGCAGCCGCTGCTGGTGTCGTCGCTGCTGTTCGCTCTGCCTCTGTCCGCACGGCTGGCCGGGCGCCGCGTCACTCCGGCGGAATGGGCGTGGGCGGTGATGTTGACCGCCGGGCTGGCGCTGTTCGTGCTGATGGCGCGCCCGCGGCCGGGTCTGTACCGCGGCCAGGAGCTGGCCTGGACGGTTGCCATCGCGGTGATCGCGCCGATCGTGCTGTTCTGCGTGGTGTTCGGGGCGCGTTCGACGGGGCGACGGCGCGCCGTGCTAATCGCGATCGCGGTAGGCGTGATGTTCGGGCTCTCCGCAGTGCTGACCAAACTGGTGATGTTCGAGTTGGCCGAGGACGGCGCAGTTGCGGTGCTGAAGTTGCCGTCGCTGTATCTGCTCGCGGCGGTGGGTCTGACCGCGACGTTCTTGCAGCAGTCCGCCTTCCACTCCGGCGCGCTGCAAACGTCGGTGCCGACGATGCTGGTGCTCGAGCCGGTGGTCGCGGTGCTGGTGGGCGCGTTCGTGCTCAACGAGCACCTGTCGGTGTCGGGCTACGAGATGGTGGCGCTGCCGCTCGCAGTCGGCGCGATGGCCGCGGCCACGATCGCGCTCGGCCGCGACGAAGGCGCCTACGAGGAGCAACTGGAAGCCGCGCTGGCCGGTCGCGCCGAATCGTCTTCGCGGCCTTGAGCTTGGCGCCGACGACTGAGGTCCGTTTCGCCGATTTCTACACCAGGGCTGTGGAATCGCTGAAATCGCAGCCCTGGCGCAGAAATCGGCGCAGCCGGGGTCAGCGATTGATCGATAAACTGCCCGAATCACCGCCAGACGTACACCCAACGCCGAGGAACGCCGCCACGCGCTGTGCGACGCGGCGATCCAACTGTTGGCCGACCACGGCGCAAAGGGCTTGAGCCATCCCAAGGTCGACCGTCAAGCCGGTGTACCTGAAGGCAGCACGTCGTACTACTTTCGCACTCGCACCGCATTGCTTCGGGCGGTGGCCGAGCGGCTGGCCGAACTCGACCTGGCCGAACTGAAATCCGTCACCGAGGCGACCCGTGTCGACAACGGGCGCCGATCCGCCCCGAGGGCCTCCAGGCTTGCGACCGTCGTCATGAGGTCCGCGACCGAACCCGGATTGACCCGCACGAAAGCGCGGTTCGAACTGCTGCTCCAAGCCAATCGGGATCCCGTGCTGGCTGACCTTTTCCGCCACAACACGGAGATATTCACCGAGTTGCATCGCGAGATCGTCGAGCGGTGGCAGCCGCCCGGGGCCGATGTCGATTCCTCGGTGATCGACGATCAGACCTATGTCACAATGAATTTCATCAGCGGCGTCATGATGAGTTTGGCCGCGGGCGACCGCACGAT
>DASWBF010000359.1:0-3339 GCA_036390735.1 Mycobacterium sp.
AGGAGTCGATTGACATTCGGTTACCGATGACGTCGATCAGCCTCTGGGGGAATGGCAGATCCATCAACGGCGTGGGCAGGTCCACCAGGATCGGCACGTCGACCGACCCGGAGATGACGGCGCGTTGTTCCCCGCCCAGCGTCTAGCCGTCCGACTGGCCTGCGTAAACCGCCGAGGTGGGGCAGCATATCAATGGTGAGCCTTCGCACGTTGCCGCCCGAGAAGCCCTCCGAGGCCACCCGGCCGCAGCGCAACAATTACCACCCGGCGACGAAGTTCGAGGGCATCTTCGAGGGCTATCGTCGCCGCGGTTCCTACTCCGAGGCGTTCGACGAGATGTTCGACAGCCACGGCAACGTCCGCGGCCCGTACAAGGGCATCTACGCGGAGCTTGCCCCGTCGGATGCGTCCGAGCTTGCCGCCCGCAATGAGGCCCTGGGCCGCGCGTTCATCAACCAGGGCATCACGTTCTCGCTGTCCGGCCAGGAGCGGCCGTTCCCGCTTGATTTGGTGCCTCGGGTGATCTCCGCGGCCGAATGGTCGCGGCTCGAACGCGGTATCCGGCAACGGGTCAGGGCGCTGGAGGCCTACCTCGACGACATCTACGGCGAACAGGAGATCCTGCGCGACGGAGTCATCCCGCGCCGGCTCGTCACCACCTGCGGACAATTTCATCGCGAAGCCGCCGGCATCAACCCGCCCAACGGCGTGCGTATCCACGTCGCCGGGATCGACCTGGTCCGCGATGCCGAGGGAATGTTCCGGGTGCTCGAGGACAACCTGCGCTCGCCGTCGGGCGTGTCCTATGTGATGGAGAACCGCCGGACGATGGCCAGGGTTTTCCCCAACCTGTTCGCCACCCATCGGGTGCGTGCGGTCGGGGACTACTCCTCGCATCTGCTGCGTGCGCTGCGCAATTCGGCGGCCACCAACGAGGCCGACCCGACCGTGGTGGTGCTCAGCCCGGGGGTGTACAACTCTGCCTATTTCGAGCACTCGCTGCTCGCCCGGCAGATGGGCGCTGAACTGGTCGAGGGCCGCGACCTGTTCTGCCGCGACAACCAGGTCTACATGCGCACCACAGAAGGGAAGCGCCAGGTCGATGTCATCTACCGGCGCATCGACGATGACTTTCTCGATCCGATGCAGTTCCGTCCCGACTCCGTGCTGGGCGTGGCCGGGCTTCTCAACGCCGCGCGTGCCGGCAACGTCGTGATCTCCAGTGCGGTGGGCAACGGCGTCGCCGATGACAAGCTGGTCTACACCTACGTGCCGACGATCATCGAGTACTACCTCGGCGAGAAGCCGCTGCTGGCCAACGTCGACAGCTACCGTTGCTGGCTGGACGAGGAGCGCGAAGAGGTGCTCGATCGCATCGCTGAGCTGGTCATCAAACCAGTCGAAGGATCCGGGGGGTACGGGATCGTCTTCGGGCCGGATGCCTCCGAGCGCGAACTCGCGGTCATCGCGAAGAAGATCCGCAGCGACCCGCGTGGCTGGATCGCCCAACCCGTGGTGCAGTTGTCCACGGTGCCCACCGAGATTGGTGACCGGCTGGCACCGCGGCACGTCGACCTGCGGCCGTTCGCGGTCAACGACGGTGACGAGGTCTGGGTGCTGCCCGGTGGGTTGACCCGCGTCGCGCTGCTGGAAGGCTCGTTGGTGGTCAACTCCAGCCAGGGCGGCGGCTCCAAGGACACCTGGGTGCTGGCGTCGCGGGCGTCGGTGGCCGACCGTGAGCTGGCCGCCGCGCAGGTGGTCAAGTCGCTGCCGAAGATACCCACCGCGGCCGCGGGGGAGAAGGGCCCGGAGCTCAGGTCCACCCAGCAACACAGCAGTCGTCGGCCAACGGCACCCAGCAACAGCAACAACAACAGCAGCAAGCCGGCGGGCAACAGTCTCGGCGGCAGTGTCAAGGGCAGTGGATGGTGATGGACTGATGTTGGCCCGCAACGCCGAATCGCTGTATTGGATCGGCCGCTACGTCGAGCGCGCCGACGACACCGCCGGCATCCTCGACGTCACGGTGCATCAGCTGCTCGAAGACTCTAGCGTCGACCCCGATCACACGTCGCGGGTGCTGTTGCGGGTGCGGGCATCGACCCCCCCGACACCGAGCTGGACGTCTGGTCGCTGACCGACCTGGTCGCGTTCAGCCGCGGCCTGCCCGGCGGCTGCTCGATTGTCGACTCCATCTCGGCCGCGCGCGAAAACGCAAGGTCGGCAAGGGAAGTGACGTCCACGGAGCTGTGGGAGTGTTTGAACACCACCTACAACGCGCTGGCCGAACGTGAACGCGCGGCCAAAGGGCTGGGCCCGCACGAGTTTTTCTCATTCATCGAGGGCCGTGCGGCGATGTTCGCCGGCCTGGCCGACTCGACGTTGAGCCGCGACGACGGCTACCGGTTTATGGTGCTCGGTCGCGCGATCGAGCGCGTCGACATGACGGTGCGGCTGCTGCTGTCTCGCGTCGGCGACAGCGCATCGTCGCCCGCCTGGGTGACGGTGCTGCGGTCGGCCGGTGCCCACGACACCTATCTGCGCACCTACCGCGGCGTGCGCGACGCCGGCAGGGTCGTCGAATTCATCCTGCTTGACCGGCTGTTCCCGCGATCGGTCTTCCTACTCGCTGCGGCTGGCCGAACAAAGCCTCGAAGAGCTCGACCGCCGCCCGCACAGCCGGTGGGAGCCACCGCCGAAGCACAGCGGCTGCTCGGCCGCACCCGCAGCGAGCTGGAGTTCCTGCGTCCCGGCGTGCTGCTGGAAACCCTGGAGCAGCGATTGGCCGGACTGCAGAGGGCCTGCCGCGATATCGGAGAAGCCGTGGCGCTGCAGTACTTTCACTCCGCACCGTGGGTGGCCTGGGTCGACGCCGGACGACACAATGGGGCGCTGGTCATCGAGGACGGGGAGATCTGATGTGGCGCATGCGCGTCGTGCATTCGACTGGCTACGCCTACAAGTCACCTGCCACCGCGTCCTACAACGAGGCGCACCTGACACCGCGCTCGGACAACCGCCAGAACGTCATCCTCAGCCGCGTCGAAACGGTCCCGCCCACCCGGTCATATCGCTACGTCGACGGCACTGTCAACTTGAGCAATCCGAGGGCAATTTTCGCCGGTTTGCCTCCGCGATTCACCAGGTCGCGTGTGACGTATGAGGCTTATGCGGTTAGCAGAACGTCCACACGACCTCAAGTTGACAGTGCCCCCGCTCGCGTTGCCGGGTCGGCTGGTGGGAGTTCTCGGCGCGGTTGTTCAGGTACTTCGACCGGCGATGCTGCACCGACGGCACGAGCTCGCGGTGCGCCACCTGGTAGCTGGCGAGCTTGTCGGT
>DASWBF010000360.1:0-2460 GCA_036390735.1 Mycobacterium sp.
CCCCGAGCCGGTAGCCATCGGCCGTATAGGAACGCGGGACGCAGGCGTGCCCGTTGTCTTCGACAAATCGTTCTAGGAGGGCGCTGAACAAGGCGGTTCTGGGGCTGCCCGCCCGCACGGGCCAGGGCGCGAGATTCGGCGTGCGGGCGCACGCGAAGGCGGATTTTGGCGGGGAAGCCCTAGCTAGCGGCAGTAGATATCGATGCGACCCGGACACAAACGACTCGGTCCACGACCCGTGCACATGCCACAACAAAACCGTGCGCACCTGGACGGTTGTCGCCACGCCAACAAGTGGTTCCCGGAGCCACTTGTGGCCAAACATCACTGCGACCGGGTCAAGTCCCGGGTGGCCGGGCCCTCCAGCAGCGTGCCGTCAGGCGCGAAGCGTGAGCCGTGCAGCGGGCACTCCCAGGCCTTGTCCGCATCGTTCCAGTTCACGATCCCGCCAAGGTGAGTGCACACCGGCGACACCCGGTGCTCCTCGCCACCAACGACGCATCGGGCCTCGAGGTGCCACGGCGGTCCGCTGACCACCCCGCCCTCGTCGTCACTGGGTTGCCGGTGCAGCGCCCGGGTGAGCGGGGTGATCCAGCCCTTCACGAGGTTGAAGCCGACTTCCAGGTTCGCCCGCAACGCCGTGGGGATACCAGACAGCTCATGCGGGCTCCAGCTGGCGAACGCCTTGGCCCAATCCATCCGGCCGCCAAGGATCCGGCTGGACAACGCCAGCGCCGCGGCAGCACCGTTGGTCATCCCCCACTTGTTGAAACCCGTTGCGACAAAGATGTTTTCGTTTCCAGGCAGAATCGGCCCCACGTACGGCATTTGATCGATTGGTGTGTAGTCTTGGGCCGACCAGAAATGCGTCTGCACCGCTCCCGGGTAGTGCACCCGCGCCCACGACGATAGTTCCTCCAGCGCCTTCGAGGGGCTCTTCTCGCGGCCGACCGGGTGGCCGGCGCCGCCGACGATGAGCCGCTCACCCTCGGCGGTCGGCGCATACCGCACCGACCGAGTGGGCGAGTCGGTAGAGATCATCATCGGGCGCGTGATGGTGCCGGGCACCTTGAAGGCCAGGCAATACGACCGGCTCGGCTTGAGCCGCGCGAAGAAGCCGCCACGGTCGAGGATCGGAATCCCGGTGGCCAGCACCAGCTGTCCGGCACGAACCTCGACCTCGTCATCCCCGGGGCCGTTGACACGCAGCTTCAGCCCATTGCCCCGACTCGACACCGACCGCACCCGACTGCGCTCGACCAGCCGGCCGCCGCGTTCGAGCAGCTCGACTACCAGCGAGTCCAGGAACGGTATGGGGTCGAACTGCGCCTGGTCAGCCAGCCGCACACCGCCGTGGTACGAAAACGGCACGTCGGCGTCGTCGTTCCACTTGGCATTCAGCCCCACCGCCTCGCAGGCCGCCAACTCGGCGCGGGCCGACGGCACCCCCTTGCCGGTCTGCGCAAAGGTGTAGGCGTCTTCACGCTGCACCGCTACCCCGTTCGCCTCGCAGCGGTGGACCAGCCATTCCTGTCCCTCGCGGTTGCCGTCGACGTAGGCCTTCGCCGTCTCGACACCGTGCCTCTCGATGATCTTGGACAGATGGGTGCCCTGCAACAGGCTGATCTTGGCGGTAGTGTTGCCGGTCGCGCAAGCGCCGACGGTGCGCGCCTCGAGCACGAGCACGCTCTTGCCCGCACGCGCCAGCAACACCGCGGTCGTCAACCCGGTGATGCCGGCTCCGGCGACGACGACGTCGGCGGACTGCACCTGGGCGTCGAGGGTGCTTGCGACCCAAGGAGCTTGGCCGCGGTTCGCTAACCACAGTGAAGTCATGCCGTGCGTCATACCCTCTGACCCGGCGCTGAAACCGCGTGTTCCGCGTTTTGCCTGGCGCGGGGCGGGGTACCTTCGATGCGTGGCCTCCGAACCGACACCCGACGAACCGATCGACGCAGACGTTCCGCTCGCCGACGCCGTCGAGCAGCAACAAGAAGTTGACGAAACGCCCAGCCTTTCCGAGAACTTCGAGCCAACAACGGTGAACGAGATCGCCACCGAGGCAGCACCCGACGACGCCAATCCTGCGGACTGGCAGGAGCAGCGCACCGGTGCCGCCGACGGCTGGGACCCGGACGTCGACCTGTAGAGGAGCGACCGTGGCCGACGACCAGCACCACAAGTCGGGAACCATTCCGTATCCCGGCCACACCGCCGACATGGCGGAGCGGCCGCAAGACGAGATGCGCGACTACGTCGGCGGCACTGTCAACTTGAGCAATCCGAGGGCGATTTTCGCCGGTTCGCCTCCGCGATTCACCAGGTCGCGTGTGACGTATGAGGCTTATGTGGTTAGCAGAACGTCCACACGACCTCAAGTTGACAGTGCCTCTCCGCCGGATACCGGTGGCCCTTGCACGACACCTCGCCCACGATGATCCCTCCGGCGCATCGACTCCG
>DASWBF010000361.1:0-8288 GCA_036390735.1 Mycobacterium sp.
AAACAACACCTAAATACAGTTACGGCGAACATAGCGACAGGGAAACGCCCGGACCCATCCCGAACCCGGAAGCTAAGCCTGCCAGCGCCGATGATACTACCCAACCGGGTGGAAAAGTAGGACACCGCCGAACACACACAAAAGAAATGCCCCCGACTACAGCCGGGGGCATTTCTTTATTTCCCGTTATGAACACAAATTTCACTGATACCGAAGTGTCGATAATTCGGTAATCGCGTATCCTCGATACAAACACGTTAGGAAGGCACAAGTGGTCGACGACAGCGCCCGACGCGGAAACAAGCCGCCACGGACATCCGGCAGCGGGCCGCGCGAGTCGTGGTCCGGGCCGGGCCGGGCGCGCCCCCGTCAACCCCAAGCCGCATCAGACGGTGATGAGCGCCGGCGTGACGAGCCGGCACTGCCTCCGGATATCGACGCCAAACAGCTGTCGCCCGAAATACGGCGCGAGCTCACAACTTTGGACCGAGTCAACGCCGACATGGTCGCGAAGCATTTGGTCGCAGCGGGTGAGTTGCTTGACGACGATCCCGAGGCCGCATTGGCTCATGCCCGAGCTGCCCGGGCCCGCTCCGGCCGGATTGCCGCGGTCCGCGAGGCCGTCGGCATCGCGGCGTACCACTGCGGCGACTGGGCGCAGGCTCTCGCCGAACTGCGCGCCGCGCGCCGCATGGGCAGTAAGTCGTCACTGCTGCCGCTGATCGTCGACTGTGAACGCGGCGTCGGACGGGCCGAGCGGGCGATCGAGCTCGCACGCAGTCCCGAAGCGGTCCAACTCACTGGCGACGACGCCGACGAGCTGCGTATCGTCGCGGCCGGCGCCCGCGCCGACCTCGGGCAACTGGATCAGGCCCTGGCCACGTTGTCCACTCCGCCGATCGACCCGGCCCGCCAAGGGCAGACAGCCGCCCGACTGTGCTACGCCTACGCCGAGACGCTGCTCGCGCTGGGCCGCGAAGACGAAGCGGTGCAGTGGTTCCTGCGCGCCGCGGCGGCCGACATCGACGGGGTCACCGACGCCGAGGACCGTGTTGCAGAGCTCGCCTGACATGACAACTCTTGCCGGCCAACATGATTGCCTTCTCTGCGATCTCGACGGCACGCTCTTTCGTGGCGCCGAACCGACCGTCGGTGCTATCGACACGCTCGCGGCGGTCGACGCCCGCATCTTCTTCGTCACGAACAACGCCTCGAGAGGCGCCGCCGAAGTCGCCGAACATCTTCGCGAGATCGGATTCACCGCGAAACCCGACGATGTCGTCACCAGCGCGCAGACCGCCGCGCATCTGCTCGCGTCGGAACTAGCAGCCGACTCTGCGGTGCTCGTCGTCGGCACCGACGCCCTCGCCGCCGAAGTGGCCGCGGTCGGCCTACGCCCGGTGCGGCGCTGGTCCGATTCGCCTGTTGCAGTCGTCCAGGGGCACTCGCCGCACACCTGTTGGTCCGATCTGGCCGAGGCCGCGCTCGCGATCCGGGGCGGCGCCCTGTGGCTAGCCGCCAATGTCGACGTGACGCTGCCGACCGAACGAGGGCTGCTGCCCGGCAACGGCGCAATGGTCGCGGCTCTGCGCGCCGCCACCGAACACGAACCCAGAGTCGCCGGCAAACCCCAACCCACGGTCTTCCGAGATGCGTTGGGCCGAGGCGAGTTTCATTCGCCACTGGCGATAGGCGACAGGCTGAACACGGACATCGCGGGTGCCAATGCCGCCGAGCTGCCCAGCCTGATGGTCCTCACCGGAGTCAGCACAGCCGAAGACGCCGTGTTCGCACCGATGCACGAGCGGCCGACATACATTGCGAACGACCTCCGCGCACTTGGGGACGCACCCGATCGGCTCCGAGTCGCCCCTCAATCCGCCTGGCGTGTCGTTGCCGACCGCGCCGAAATAACCGTCACCGCTGCGCATGACACCGCCGAGGACGACGGCCTGTCGGTCCTTCGTGCGATCGCGGACGCCGTGTGGGGAAAATCTGAACACCCGGCTCGCCGCCAAGTCGTCGCCGGTGACGATGCGGCGGGCGAAGCACTGCGCCGCGCCGTCGCTGCCGGCGTCCTGAAATCGGATAGCGTAAACCCGTCATGACCGCAGACCCTGAGCACATCCGGGCGCAGATCGCCGGGCTGCTCGCCGAGCTTCCAGATGTCACGGGCGACGGCGTCGATCTGGCCGCGCTCGACATCGACGCCGTCGCCGCCCGCTTGGACGAGGCACACGACGTGCTCGTTCGTGCCTTGGAGTCGGTGGAGAAGGGTTGACGAGTCGTGGCCCGGCGAGCGCGCGTTGACGTCGAACTGGTGAGGCGCGGATTGGCCCGCTCCAGGCACCAGGCCGCGGAGCTGATCGGCGCAGGCCGGGTCAGCATCGACGGAATGCCGGCCGCCAAGCCGGCGACCGCCGTGGCGGTCACTGCTCACTTGAGTGTTGAGGACATCGGTGGACGGACCTGGGTATCCCGCGGCGCGCACAAGCTGATCGGTGCGCTGGATGCATTCGGGATCGGCGCGGCAGACCGGCGCTGCCTCGATGCAGGCGCGTCGACTGGCGGGTTCACCGAGGTTCTGCTCGACCGGGGTGCGCGCGAAGTTGTCGCGGCAGACGTCGGCTACGGCCAGCTGGCCTGGTCACTGCGATCGGACCCGCGGGTGACCGTGCTCGAGCGCACCAACGTGCGTGACCTCTCGACAGACACCATCGGCGGTCCGGTCGACCTCGTGGTTGCGGATCTGTCGTTCATCTCGCTCACGACGGTGCTGCCTGCGCTGACGTCGTGCGCATCAGCGGACGCGGATATCGTTCCGATGGTGAAGCCGCAGTTTGAGGTCGGTAGAGAACGAGTGGGCGCGGGTGGCGTGGTGACCGATCCGCAGCTGCGCGCCCACGCGGTGCTAACCGTCGCTGAGCGCGCCGCCGGACTCGGCTGGCCTCCGGTGGGCGTCGTCGCGAGCCCGCTGCCGGGGCCGTCGGGTAACGTCGAGTACTTTCTGCATCTGCGCTCACAGACCGACCGTCCGTTGACGGACGAGACATTGAAGCGGGCGGTGACGCGCGCCATCACGGAGGGGCCACAGTGACCAGCGATCGGGCCGTGCTCCTCGTGGTGCACACAGGCCGCGACGAGGCCACCGACACAGCTCGTCGTGTCCAAAAAGTGCTGGGCGACAACGATATTGCGCTTAGAGTGCTGTCCGCAGAAGCGGTCGACCGCGGCAAGCTGCATCTCGACCCCAACGAAATGCGCGCTCTCGACGTCGATATCGAGGTCGTCGAGCCCAACCACGACGCGGCCGTTGGCTGCGAGCTGGTGCTCGTCCTCGGAGGGGATGGCACATTTCTGCGTGCCGCCGAGCTGGCCCGGAATGCGTCGGTCCCGGTGTTGGGCGTGAATCTTGGCCGCATCGGGTTTCTTGCCGAATCGGAGGCCGAAGCCATCGACCAGGTCCTCGAACACGTCGTCACACGTGACTACCGCGTCGAAGACCGTATGACCCTTGATGTTTCGGTGCGTTCCGATGGTGAGGTCATCGGTCAGGGCTGGGCGATCAACGAGGCCAGCCTGGAGAAGGGTACGCACCTTGGTGTGCTCGGCGTCGTTCTCGAGGTCGACGGACGACCGGTGTCGTCGTTCGGCTGCGACGGCGTGCTGGTGTCGACCCCGACCGGGTCGACGGCCTACGCATTCTCTGCGGGCGGGCCGATTTTGTGGCCTGACCTCGAAGCGATCCTGGTGGTGCCCAACAACGCTCATGCGTTGTTCGCCCGCCCGATGGTGACCAGCCCCAAGGCGTGTATCGCGATCGAGGCGGAAGCCGGTGGCAGCGACGCCGTGGTGGTGTGCGACGGGCGGCGACAAATGCCGGTGCCCGCGGGTGCGCGGCTGGAGGTGACCCGGTGCGCGACGCCCGTGCGGTGGGTGCGCCTGGACAGCGCGCCGTTCACCGACCGGCTGGTGCGGAAATTCCGGCTTCCCGTCACCGGATGGCGTGGCGCGATGACGGCGGACGGCTGAGTGCTCTCGGAAATCCGGATCGAGTCGTTGGGCGCGATCGGCTCCGCGGTCGCGGAGTTCGACCGCGGGCTCACCGTGCTGACCGGCGAAACAGGCACGGGAAAGACGATGGTGGTCACCGGCCTGCACCTGCTCGGTGGCGCCCGCGCGGAAGCCTCCCGAGTCCGCTCGGGAGCCGACCGCGCAGTTGTGGAGGGCCGCTTCACCACCTCCGACCTCGACGAAACCGCGGCCTCCCACGCCAGCGAGATTCTCGAGTCCTGCGGCGCCGAGCGTGACGACGACGGCAGCGTCATCGCCAGCCGGTCGGTCTCCAGCGACGGTCGTTCGCGCGCGTATCTCGGCGGCCGCAGTGTGCCGGCGAAGTCGCTGAGCACGTTCACCACCGAACTACTGACCTTGCACGGCCAAAACGACCAACTTCGGCTGATGCGGCCTGACGAGCAGCGCGCGGCACTCGACCGCTACGCCGGCATCGGTGCCAAGCTCGACCGGTATCGCAAACTGCGCAACGACTGGCTGCAGGCCCGACGTGATCTGGCCGACCGTACCGACCGTGCGCGCGAACTTGTCCAGGAAGCCGACCGCCTGAAGTTTGCGATCGAGGAGATCACTTCCGTCGACCCGCTGCCGGGCGAAGACAACGCGATCGTCGCCGACATCCAACGGCTTTCGGAATTGGACGCGCTTCGAGAGGCCGCGCAGACGGCCCGCGCCGCGTTGTCGGGCACGCATGAGGAGACCGGAGACACCGACGGTTCGGCGACCGACCGCATCGGCCAAGCGAAGTCAGCGTTGGAAGGCAGCGACGACGGCGCGTTGGTCGTGCTTTCCGATCAACTCGGCCAGGCGCTGACGTTGATCGCTGACGTGACAAGCGAGCTGGCCTCGTATCTTGACGAATTGCCCACCGACGCAAGCGCTTTGGAGACAAAGCTGGCCCGCCAGGCTCAATTGCGAACGTTGACCCGAAAGTACGCGGCCGACGTCGACGGTGTGCTCGCCTGGGCGGAGCAGGCCCGCGAGCGGCTGACTCAACTCGACATCTCAGAGCAGGCGGTGACCGCGCTGGCGCGCACCGTGGACGAACTGGCCGCCCAGGTCGCCGCAGCGGCCGTCGATCTCACCAAGGCGCGCACCAAGGCAGCGAAGGGCTTGTCCAAGGCAGTCACCAGCGAGTTGGCCGGCCTGGCCATGGGCGACGCCGATTTCGCGATCACGGTGCAGCCGATGCCGGCCCGGCCGGACGACTCCGCGCCACTCATCGTGCCGTCGGGGGCGGCAGTCCTCCACGCCGGATCGGCGGGCACGGATTTCGTGGAGTTCGGTTTCACCGCGCATAAGGGCGCGGCTGTGCTTCCGGTCAACAAGAGCGCCTCCGGTGGCGAGCTGTCAAGGTTGATGCTTGCCCTCGAGGTCGTGCTTGCCGCCTCGGCAGAAGGCATGACGATGGTCTTCGATGAGGTCGACGCGGGTGTCGGCGGACGGGCGGCCGTGCAGATCGGACGGCGGTTGGCGCGGTTGGCCCGCACCCATCAGGTGATCGTGGTGACGCACCTCCCACAGGTCGCGGCCTATGCCGACGTTCACCTGGTGATCGACACGGACGGTCGCGACGGGACCAGTGTGGTAAGTCGCGTCGACGACGACGGACGCGTCGGCGAGTTGGCGCGCATGCTGGCTGGCCTCGGTGAGTCCGACGCCGCCCGCGCACACGCCCGTGAGTTGTTGGAGAAAGCGGCCGCCGAACGCACCTCCTAAAGCACAAGACGCAAAAGCACCCATTCCGTGCCGGAATAAGGTGCTTTTGCGTCTGCTCGTGGAAAAACCGCGGGTGTGACGCGAGTTAACTTGTGTGGCTATTGTTACGGCGCGCCTCCCCGGCATCGGCATGATTCGTAGCCAGAATCGCCGCTATGAAGATGTCATCGCTGCTGTCTCGAAATACGTCCTCGCGACCCGGACTCGTCGGAACCGTATTGGTGGATCGTGACATCGAACGGTTGCTGCGTCGCGTCGGCCCAGGGGACATCGTCGTACTCGATGCTCGCGATCTCGACCGGGTGACCGCCGACGCGCTTGTCGACGCAGGAGTCACAGCGGTCATCAACGCGTCGCGGTCCATTTCGGGCCGCTACCCGAACCAAGGCCCCGAGGTCCTGGTGGCCAACGGCGTGAGGCTGATCGACGACACCGGGCCGGAAGTCTTCAAGAAGGTCAAGGACGGCGCGCGAGTGCGGGTGCACAACGGCGCCGTCTATTCCGGGGATCGGCGCCTGATCGTCGGCGCGGAACGCAGCGGCGAAGAGATCTCCGATTTGATGCACGAGGCCAAGAGCGGGCTCGTCGAGCATCTGGAGGCGTTCGCCGGCAACACAATTGAGTTCATCCGCAGCGAAAGCCCATTGCTCATCGACGGAATCGGCATTCCGGACATCGACGTCGACTTGAACCGCCGCCACGTCGTGATCGTCGGCGAAGAGGACTCGGCGGTCGAGGACATCAAGAGCCTGAAACCGTTCATCAAGGAGTACCAGCCGGTGCTGGTCGGCGTCGGCGCGGGCGCGGATGTACTACGCAAAGCTGGATATCGCCCGCAGCTGATCGTCGGCGACCCTGACAAGATGACTGCCGACGTGCTGCGTTGCGGCGCGCAGGTGGTGCTGCCGGCCGACGCCGACGGCCACGCACCCGGTTTGGAACGGATCCAGGACCTCGGCGTCGGCGCGATGACCTTCCCGGCCGCCGGCTCTGCCATGGATCTTGCGTTGCTGCTGGTAGATCACCACGGTGCGGCGCTGATCGTCACCGCCGGGCACACCGCGACGATCGAAGAGTTTTTTGATCGCACCCGCGCGCAGAGCAACCCGTCGACGTTTCTGACGCGCCTGAAAGTGGGACAGAAGCTGGTCGACGCGAAGGCTGTCGCCACCCTGTACCGCAGCAGGATCTCCGGGGGCGCGATCGCGATGCTTGTCTTGGCAATGTTGGTCGCAATCATCGTTGCGCTGTGGGTGTCTCGCACCGACCACGCGGTGCTGGACTGGATCGCCATGTACTGGAACCGATTCCTGATATGGGCCCAGGGCCTGGTCAGCTAGGACACGCGTTCGTGATTTCGCTTCGTCAGCACGCGATTTCCCTGGCCGCCGTCTTCGTTGCGCTGGCGGTGGGAGTGGTGCTGGGATCGGGGCTGCTGTCGGACACGTTGGTCTCGGGCTTGCGAGACGACAAGCAGCAGCTGCAGGACAGGATCAGCGAGCTTGACCAGCACAACAACGCGCTGACCGAAAAGCTGAGCGCGGCAGGCGAATTCGATGCCGAGATGGCCGGACGGATCGTCCATGGCGCATTAAACGAGAAATCGGTGGTGATCATCCGCACCCCGGACGCGACGGACGATGTCGTGACGTCGCTGACGAGGTTGGTGGGCGACGCGGGCGGGACAGTGACCGGAGCGGTGACGTTGACGCAGCAGTTTGTCGATGCCAACGCCGCCGACAAACTGCTCTCGGTCGTGAACTCCTCAATCGTTCCGGCCGGCACCCAGCTGAACACGACTTCGGTCGACCAGGGCGCCCAGGCCGGCGACCTGCTCGGCGTGGTCCTGCAGATCAGCAAGAATCCGGCCACGCCCCCCGTCAACGACATGCAGCGGGAAACGGTGCTGGAAGCGCTGCGCCAGACGGGGTTCATCACGTACTCCGACAAAGTCGCGGCGGCGAACACCGCGATCGTGGTGACCGGCGGCGCCATGAAAGAGGACGCCGGCAACGCCGGGCCCACCGTCGCACGGTTCGCGACGGCGCTGGCGCCACACGGCGCGGGCACGGTGCTCGCCGGCGCAGACGGGTCGGCGTCGGGCACCGCGGCGGTCGCGGTGGTGCGTGCCGACTCCGGAATGGCCGGTGCCGTCACCACCGTGGACGACGTCGACATGGAGTCCGGGCGGATCACCGCGATTCTGGCCCTTCAGGACCTGCTCAACGGAGCACGCACCGGTCAGTACGGCACCGGTGAAGGCGCGCAGGCACTGACCGTCCCGCAGTAGCGCAATCGCTCATCGCCGGCCTCCGGGCGTGTTAACGGCGCCTTGTCGGCCGCGGTGTTAAGGTGAAATTCCGTGGGTCGGCAGGCCCCAGCTATTGAAAGCATTGCCCTGCGCCGTCGTCACGGGAGTCACTCTTGCCAGCGTTACGCAAGCACCCGCAGACCGCTACGAAGCATCTGTTCGTCAGTGGCGGCGTGGCATCGTC
>DASWBF010000362.1:0-30748 GCA_036390735.1 Mycobacterium sp.
GAGCGTGTTGGTGACCCGCCCGTCGCCGCTGGGCACGAACATGCCCGCGACGACGACGACGCCGGCGTCGGCGGCGATCGATCGGACCGCCGACGCCCACGGTCCGTGCAGCGGCTCGGCCACCGGCGCCAGCGGGACACCCAACCGGCACATCGTCGCCTCCGGGAACACCACCAGCACCGCGCCCGCGTCGGCGGCGCGCCGGGTGTCGTCGGCGACGAGTTTCAGGTTGGCCGCGGGGTCTGTCCCGGCGCGGATCTGGGCCAGCGCGATGCGCATGCGGCGAGCCTACGGACGTTCAGTGGTGCTTGGAGACCCAGTCGGTCGTGAACTTCTCCTCGGCGTCAAACAGCTCCGTGATATGGCGGATAACCAGCTGTTCGAGCCTTCCGCCGACGAGGGGAATGGCTACCTTGCAGACGCTGGCCAGCCGCAGCTGGCAGCCCTGGTCCGTCTTGGTGAGCAGATGCGACCCCCGGAAATGCGCGACCACAGCCGGGATTGACGCGCCGTAGGTGCCGCCGGCCCGGTTCCTGTCGCGGTCGTACGGCTCGAAATGCTGCTCGCGGGTGATGATCACGTCCTTCGGCATCACGGCCCGCGCAATCGGCGGCAGATACGCGCGCGGCAGGTTGTGCGTGAACACGACTCGGGTGCCGGTGTGGTCGCTGGAAAAGCGGGTGATCTCCGACTGCGGAGTCAGATTCCGGTACTCCTCCAACAGGGATTCCCAGTAGTGGCGGCTGGTGAAGCTGCGGTAGATCTCCTCCGCCGGCGCGTCGTACGTGACCGTGTAGTCGAGCCGACGACCCATGGAATCAGGCTAGCGCCGGCCTCAGATGTTCTCGACGATCCACACCGTGGTGAAGCGCTGCTCGGCCACGACGAGCCCGGCCAACTTGCCGCCGATGAAACTTTCCAGCTTTCCGCCGACCAACGGAATGTCGACCTCGACGGTGGCGGTGAACTTCAGCCGCGAGCGGCCGTCCTTCGGCGCCAGCACCGCCGTCCCCGCCAGCGACACCGGCGCTCCCGGCACGGCGCCGGAGACTTCGGCGTGCGCGACGCCGTCGCTGAGTGGGCTCCACGTCTCGTTGCGCACGATCTGCAGGTCGCGGGGGTGGAACTGCGTCACCATCCCGGGCAGTCGGTCGGTGCGCAGCGTCTGCGTCGTCGCCACCGTTACGGTGCCGTCGCCGCCGACGACAATCGAATTCAGCGTGGCGATGTCGGCTCCGGAATCGGCCAGCCGCGCCAGCCAGTACTCCTCGTCGGAAAACGCCGAGTGCACTTGGTCGACGGTGCCGTGGTAGTTGGCCGTCAAGTCGAATGAACGCGGCATAGCAGGCCAGGCTACCGTTACCGGCCGTGACCGGAGGGCAGGAGCGAAGCGACCCGGGAATTAGCAGCGTCGCCGAATACGCCGGAGCGCGAGTGGCGGAGAACGTTCCGCTTGCGTCGCTGACCACGCTGCGGGTCGGCCCGGTCGCGCGGCGGGTGATCACTTGCGACACAACGGATCAGGTCGTCGCGACACTGCGTGCGCTGAACTCCCAGCCCGGTCCGGTTTTGGTGATGGCCGGCGGGTCCAACGTCGTGGTCGCCGACAAGATGACGGATCTGACGGTTGTGAAGCTGGCCACCACCGGTGTCACGATCGATGGCGCCACGCTGCGCGTCGAGGCCGGCGCGGAGTGGGACGTCGTCGTCGCCGAGTCGCTTCGGCACGGGCTGGGTGGGCTGGAGTGCCTGTCCGGGATCCCCGGGTCGGCAGGCGCGACGCCGGTGCAGAACGTCGGCGCCTACGGCGTCGAGGTCGCCGACACCATCACTGGGGTGCGGCTGCTGGACCGCGGCAGCGGCGACGTGCGCTGGGTGCCGCCCGAGGAGTTGGGCTTCGGCTACCGTCGCAGTGTGCTGAAGAACACAACGTCCTCAGTCGTGCTGGAGGTCGAATTCCGGCTTGACGCGTCGGGCCGCAGCGCGCCCCTGCGCTACCGCGAGCTGATCACCGCGTTGCACGCCCGCGAGGGAGAGCGCACCGACCCGGTGCGCGTGCGCGATGCGGTTCTCGCACTGCGCAGAAGCAAGGGCATGGTGCTCGACGGCGCCGACCACGACACCTGGAGCGTCGGCTCGTTCTTCATGAATCCCGTTGTGGCGCAATCCGATTACCAGAGGCTCGCGCAGCGTAGCGACGGCCCCGTACCGCACTTTCCGGCGCCGGACGGGGTCAAGCTGGCCGCGGCGTGGCTCGTCGAGCAAGCCGGCTTCGGCAAGGGCTTTCCCGGTCCGCAGGCACCGGCCCGGCTGTCGACCAAGCACTCGCTGGCGCTGACGAACCGCGGGTCGGCCACCGCGGCCGATGTCGTCGCGCTGGCCCGCACGGTCCGCGACGGAGTGCGGGACAAATTCGGTATCACTTTGATTCCAGAGCCGGTGCTGGTCGGCGTGACGATTTAACACGTGCGGCACCCTTTCCGTACCCTGGATCGACGTGACATCAGCCAACGACGCACCGCGGTTCACCCGCCGCCGTGCCCTGACTGCTCTCGCGGTCGGGGTGGTTGCGCCTGGCGTTTTGGCGTCGTGTCTGAGCAAATCTGGCAAACAAGACGAGGCGGCAGGGCCGCCACCGAAGCCGACCGTGACGTTACGCCCGGGAAACGGCACGAAGGACGTGGCTCCGACGGCCGCGATCGGCGCCGAGGTCCGCGACGGCTGGTTCCAGCGGGTCACGGTGACCAACGCCGACGGCAAAATCGTCGCCGGGGCGCTCAGCCGCGACCGCACGTCGTATTCGGTGACCGAGCCGCTGGGCTACGGCATGAAATACACCTGGGCCGGCTCGGTGGTCGGCCGCGACGGGATCGCGGTCCCGGTGAACGGCAGCTTCAGCACCGTCGACCCCACCTCGACGGTGAACGGCCAGTTCCAGCTTGCCGACGGGCAGACCGTCGGCATCGCGGTGCCGATCATCCTGCAGTTCGACGCGTCGATCAGCGACAAGGCCGCGGTCGAACGCGCGCTCGTCGTCACCACCGAACCCGCCACCGAGGGCAGCTGGGCGTGGCTGCCCGACGAGGCGGAAGGCTCGCGGGTGCACTGGCGGACCAGGGAGTACTACCAGCCCGGCACCACCGTGCACGTCGACGCCAAGCTGTACGGCGTGAACTTCGGCGAGGACGCCTACGGCGCCGAGGACGTATCGCTGAACTTCACGATCGGCCGCAGACAGATCGTCAAGGCGAACGCGCAGTCGCACCGCATACAGGTCGAGACCGACGGGGGCGTGATCATGGACTTCGCGTGCAGCTACGGCGAGGCCGACCAGCCCCGCAACGTCACCCGTAGCGGCACCCACGTGGTCAGCGAGAAGTACGCCGACTTCTACATGTCCAACCCCGCCGCCGGCTACAGCAACGTGCACGAACGCTACGCGGTGCGCATCTCCAACAACGGCGAGTTCATCCACTGCAACCCGGAAAGCATTGGCGCGCAGGGCAATACAAACGTCACCAACGGTTGTATCAATCTGAACCTGGACAACGCCATTGAGTACTTCAACAGCGCGATCTACGGCGACCCGGTTGAGGTCACCGGTACGTCGATTCAGCTGTCCTACTCCGACGGTGACATCTGGGACTGGGCGGTCGACTGGGACACCTGGCGCTCGATGTCGGCGATCACCCCCGAGCAGCCGCCGGCGTCGATCCCGAGCACCGCGCCGGTCACGCCGCCGGGCGCCCCCAAGCCGGTCAGCGGCCGTCCTGGCGGCTGAACCGCGACGCGGTGGCCTGGTCACGCGGCCGGATCACCACCAGGTCCAGGTTGACGTGTGACGGGCGTGACGCCACGAAACCGATGACCTCGGCGACGTCGTCGGCGACCAACGGCGTGATGCCGCGATACACCGCGTCGGCGCGGTCCTGGTCGCCGTCGAAGCGCACCAGCGAGAATTCAGTCTCCACCGCGCCCGGTGCAATCTCGGTGAGCCGCACCGGTTTTCCCAGCAGTTCGCCGCGCAGCGTGCGGTGCAGTGCGCCTTGGGCGTGTTTGGCGGCGGTGTATCCGGCTCCGCCGTCGTAGGTCTCCAGCGCCGCCACCGACGTCACCGTGACGATCAACCCGTCGCCGGAGTCGATGAGCTTGGGCAGCAGCGCGCGGGTCAGGCGCAGCGTGCCGAGCACGTTGGTCTCCCACATCCAGCGCCAGTGCTCCAGGTCGGCGTCGGCTACCGGAGCCAGGCCCCTGGCGCCTCCGGCATTGTTGACCAGCACGTCCACCCGGTCCAGGCGGGCGGCCAGCGCGTCGACCGCTGAGTCGTCGGTGACATCCGCCACGACCGCGGTCCCGCCGATCTCACGAGCGAGCGCTTCGATCCGCTCGGCCCGGCGGGCCACCGCGACCACGTGAAAGCCTTGTTCAGCAAGGGTTTTGGCGGTCGCAGCCCCGATGCCGGAGCTGGCGCCGGTGACGACGGCAACACGGGCCTCAGCACTCATGCCTTCAACCTAGACCGGCGTTTGCTCGTCGATCGCGAAGGCGTGCTAAGTTCCCCTTCGTGTTCTTCAAGGCTGTTTCCTCTTCGCGCAAGCGGCTCATCGGCGTTGTTTCCTCTTCGCGCAAGCGGCTCATCGGCGACATCTGTTGTCGCCCCGGTCTTCGCCGCGCCTGACCGCTGAGTCGGTGCGGCCTGGGTCCCGCCAACCGACTGACGAAGGACACATCACGTGCGATCCACCATCTTTCTCACCCGCCACAACGTCGTCGCGCCCGTGCTGAGCCTGCCCGAGGCGGCCGCCGCGGCGGTCTTCGGCGCCGCGAGGACGCGCGGGCCGATCGCCCGGGACGCGGTTGCGCAGGTCACGTCGCTGTCGATTGCGACCGTCAACCGCCAGGTCACGGCCTTGCTGGACGCCGGGCTGCTCCGGGAACGGCCCGACCTGGCGGCGTCGGGAGCCATTGGGCGGCCCCGCGTGCCCGTCGAGGTCAACCACGAGCCGTACTTGACCCTGGGCCTGCACATCGGCGCGCGGACCACGAGCATCGTCGCCACCGACCTGTTGGGCCGCACGCTCGACGTGGTGGAGACCCCGACGCCGCAGACCGGGCAGGTCACGGCGCTGCCAGCGCTGGCGGCCAGCGCTCGGCGCTACCTGAGCCGCTGGCACCGGCGCCGGCCGCTGTGGGTCGGCGTCGCGATGGGCGGCGTCGTCGACGGCGCCACTGGAACCGTCGACCACCTACGGCTGGGATGGATCGACGCGCCCGTCGGGCCGGTGCTGGCCGAGACGCTGGGCCTGCCGGTATCGGTGGCTGTGCACGTCGACGCGATGGCCGCAGCGGAGCTGCTACTGGGCATGCGGCGGTTCGCCCCCGCAAGCGGGCGGTACCCGCATGGGGCCGAGTCGACCAGCCTGTACATCTACGCCCGCGAGACCGTCGGATACGCGCTGGTGATCGACGGCCGGGTGCACAGCCCCGCCACCGGTCCGGGGAACATCGCGGCGCTGCCCGCCCACTCGGAGCTACTGGGCGGGTCGGGTCGGCTGGAGTCCACGGTCAGCGACGAGGCAGTCCTGGACGCCGCGCGGCGACTCAGCATGTCCGGGAGCGGGACGCTGGCTGCGGTGCTGCGGGCCGCGCGTGCCGGCAGCGGGCCCGCTCAGGAGCTGCTGGCCGAACGCGCCAGAGTGCTGGGATCGGCGGTGGCGCTGCTGCGCGACATGCTCAATCCCGACGACCTCGTGGTCGGTGGCCAGGCGTTCACCGAATACCCGGAGGGGATGAGCGCCGTCGAGGCCGCCTATGCCGAGAACTCGACGCTGCCGCCACGCGACATCCGGGTTGCCGCGTTCGGCAACCGAGTGCAGGAGGCCGGCGCCGGAGTGGTGTCGCTGGGCGGGCTGTACGCCGACCCGATCGGCGCGATGCGGCGTGCTGTCCGTCGGGTGGGAGTGTCGGCCTGACGCCGCCGGGGCCGCGCCCACGGCAGTCTCGACGCGTGCTGCGGGAATATGTCAATACCGGTTTCGGGTAGACATGGCATGTGACCGATGTTTCGGTGCCTCGGCGCGTCGCGGTGCTGTCCGTGCATACCTCGCCGCTGGCGCAGCCCGGCACCGGCGACGCCGGGGGAATGAACGTCTACATCCTGCAGTCGGCGCTGAACATGGCCGGCCGCGGCGTCGAGGTGGAGATCTTCACCCGCGCGACGTCGTCTGCCGATCCGCCGACCGTTCGGGTGGCCCCAGGGGTGCTGGTCCGCAACGTGGTTGCGGGCCCTTTCGAGGGCCTCGACAAGCACGACCTTCCGACACAGCTGTGCGCGTTCACGGCCGGGGTGCTGCGGGCCGAGGCCACCCACGAACCCGGCTACTACGACATCGTGCACTCGCACTATTGGCTGTCGGGCCAGGTCGGCTGGTTGACCCGCGATCGCTGGGCGGTGCCGCTGGTGCACACCGCGCACACCCTGGCCGCGGTGAAGAACGCCGCGCTGGCCGACGTCGACACGCCGGAGCCGCCGATGCGCGCCGTCGGCGAGCAACAGGTGGTCGACGAGGCCGACCGGTTGATCGTCAACACCGAAGACGAAGCGCGCCAACTTATTTCGCTTCATAGCGCCGACCCCGAACGCATCGACGTCGTGCACCCGGGTGTCGACCTGCAGCTGTTCACGCCGGGCGACAAGACCGCCGCGCGGGCGGCGCTGGGTCTCGGCGACGACGAGCAGGTGGTGGCGTTCGTCGGCCGGATTCAGCCACTGAAGGCGCCTGACATCCTGTTGCGGGCGGCCGCGAAGTTGACGGGACGCTACCCACGGCTACGGGTGCTGGTGGCCGGCGGGCCCTCAGGCTCGGGGCTGGAAGCTCCCGATGCGCTGATGCGGCTGGCCGTCGAGCTTGGGATCGGCACGCGCGTGACGTTCCTGCCTCCGCAGTCACCGTCAGAATTGGTGACGGTGTACCGCGCGGCGGATCTCGTTGCCGTGCCGAGTCATTCGGAGTCGTTCGGGTTGGTCGCGATCGAGGCGCAGGCGTGCGGCACCCCGGTGGTCGCGGCCGAGGTGGGCGGGCTGCCAGTTGCGGTGCGCGACGGGGTCAGCGGCGCGCTGGTAGCTGGCCACGATGTCGACGACTGGGCCGAGACGATCGGCGCGATGCTGGACCGCGGAGGTCCCGCGATGACCCGGGCCGCGGTCGCGCACGCCGCGAACTTCTCCTGGGCCCGCACCGTCGACGCGCTGCTGGCCGCCTACGGCCGCGCGATCGCCGACTACAGCACTTCCCGTCAGCGCAGCCCGGTGGTCACGCTGGCGTCGCGGCGCAATGGGCGCCGGTGGGCGTTGAGGCGGGGGATCCGGGCTTGAACGTGCAGAAGGTCATCGAGGACGCGCTCGACGAGCATTCGCTGCCGTATTTTCACCATGACGGCGCCCACGGCGGGCCGCCCGACATCATCGTCGAGCTGCCCGGTGAGCGCCGGCTCAAGACCACCACGATCCTGAGCATCGGCGAACACTCGGTGCGCGTGGAGGCCTTCGTCTGCCGCAAGCCGGACGAGAACCACGAAACCGTGTACGGCTTCCTGCTCAAACGCAACCGCCGCCTCTACGGCGTCGCGTACACGCTCGACAACCTCGGGGACATCTACCTCGTCGGCCGGATGGCGCTGTCGTCGGTGACCGCCGACGAGATCGACCGGGTGCTCGGCCAGGTGCTCGAGGCCGTCGACCAGGACTTCAACACGCTGCTGGAACTCGGCTTCTCCACCTCGATCCGGCGGGAGTGGGCGTGGCGGGTGTCGCGCGGCGAATCGCTGAAGAACCTGGAGGCGTTCGCCCACCTCGTCGATGAGCGCTCGCGCGAAGAGCATGTCATCGATAAGGACGCGCCGTCAGCCCCGTGAGAGACTTCCGGCATGGGAGATGTCGGCACGCTCGTGCTGCTGCGCCACGGCGAAAGCGAGTGGAACGCCAAGAATCTGTTCACCGGCTGGGTGGACGTCGACCTGACCGAGAAGGGCAGGGCCGAGGCGATCCGCGGCGGCGAGCTGATCGCCGAGCAGAACCTGCATCCCGACGTGCTGTACACGTCGCTGCTGCGCCGCGCGATCACCACCGCGCACCTGGCGCTCGACGAGGCCGACCGGCTGTGGATACCGGTCGAGCGCAGCTGGCGGCTCAACGAGCGCCACTACGGCGCGCTGCAGGGGCTGAACAAGGCCGAGACCAAGGAGCGCTACGGCGAAGAGCAGTTCATGAAGTGGCGGCGAAGCTATGACACCCCGCCCCCGCCGATCGAGCGCGGCAGCACGTTCAGCCAGGACGCCGACCCGCGCTACGTCAACATCGACGGCGGCCCGCTCACCGAGTGCCTGGCCGACGTGGTGGCCCGGTTCCTGCCCTACTACACCGACGTGATCGTGCCGGACCTGCGGCTCGGGAAGACGGTGCTGATCGCCGCGCACGGCAACTCGCTGCGCGCGTTGGTGAAATACCTCGACGACATGTCCGACGACGACGTCGTCGGGCTGAACATCCCGACCGGCATCCCGCTGCGTTACGACCTCGACGAGAACCTGCGGCCGGTGGTGCCCGGCGGGCAGTATCTGGACCCGGAGGCGGCGGCCGCCGGTGCCGCCGCGGTGGCCAGCCAGGGTGCGGACGCGAGGAGCAAATAAGCGCAGGTTCGGCAAACACTCGGTGAACGCCAGCCGAATACCTTCGCGTACGCGTGTGACATGCCCCAAAATGGCCGCACTCTGCTGGGGTGACGTTCGCCGGGTGCGTACGATTTGGCCGTGACTGTGGCGTCAGCGGTCCTCGTGGCCGCGGTGGCCGCCTTGGCGGCGCTGATCTTCGGCCTCGCCGTCGGCGCCGGGGTGATGCCCCGAATCGCCGAACGCAACCGGCGGATCGTCGCCCGGGAGGCCGGGCTGACGGTGTCGCAGATGCTGCAGCGCATCGTGGCGCTGGCACCCACCGGCATGGCGGTCGTCGACACCCACCGCGACGTCGTCTTCATGAACGCCCGCGCGCAGGAACTCGGACTCGTGCGTGACCGGCTGCTCGACGACCGGGCGTGGGCGGCCGCGCGCCGGGTGCTGGCCAGCGGCGAGGACGTCGACATCGACCTGTCCGCCGGCCGGTCCCCATCGGGCCGGTCCGGGTTTTCGGTGCGCGGACGGGTGCGGCTGCTCGCCGAGGAGGACCGCCGGTTCGCGGTCATCTACGTCTTCGACGACTCCGAAGTGGCGCGCATGGAGGCGACCCGACGCGACTTCGTCGCCAACGTCAGCCACGAGCTCAAGACACCGGTCGGGGCGATGGGGCTGTTGGCCGAGGCGCTGCTGGAGTCGGCCGACGATCCCGAGACGGTCCGCCGCTTCGGCGAGAAGATGCACCTGGAATCGCAGCGGCTGGCGAACATGGTCAACGAGCTGATCGAGCTGTCCCGGCTCCAGGGGGCGGAGCGACTGCCCGAACTGGAGGCCGTCGACGTCGATACCGTTGTCGCCGAGGCGCTTTCGCGCTCAAAGGTGGCGGCCGACAACGCGTACATCTCGATCGCCACCGACAAGCCCAGTGGCTTCGAGGTGATGGGCGACCAAGCGCTGCTCGTCACCGCGCTGGCCAATTTGGTGTCGAACGCGATCTCGTATTCGCCGCCGGGCTCGCCGGTGTCGATCAGCAGGCGCCGCCGCGGGGGCAACGTCGAGATCGCGGTCACCGACCGGGGAATCGGCATCGCGCGGGAGCACCAGCAGCGAGTGTTCGAGCGGTTCTTCCGGGTGGACAAAGCCCGATCACGCGCGACCGGCGGCACCGGACTGGGCCTGGCGATCGTCAAGCACATCGCGGCCAACCACAACGGCACCATCAGGCTGTGGAGTCAGCCGGGAACCGGGTCGACGTTCACGCTGTCGATCCCCGCCTACGAAGACGCCGGCGACGAGTCGGACGGATGAGAGGAAATACAGTGTCGTGACCAGTGTGCTGATCGTGGAGGACGAGGAGTCCCTCGCCGACCCGCTGGCATTCCTGCTGCGCAAGGAGGGATTCGAGGCGACGGTGGTCGCCGACGGGCCCACCGCGCTGGCCGAGTTCGACCGTGGGGGAGCCGACATCGTGCTGCTCGACCTGATGCTGCCCGGGATGAGCGGCACAGACGTGTGCAAGCAGCTGCGGGCGCGCTCGAGCGTGCCGGTGATCATGGTGACCGCGCGTGACAGCGAGATCGACAAGGTGGTCGGGCTGGAGCTCGGCGCCGACGACTACGTCACCAAGCCGTACTCGGCGCGCGAGCTGATCGCCCGGATCCGGGCCGTGCTGCGCCGCGGCACTGATGCCGACGACTTCGGCTTCGACGACGGGGTGCTCGAGTCGGGACCGGTGCGGATGGACGTCGAGCGCCATGTGGTGTCCGTCAACGGCGAGCCGATCACGTTGCCGCTCAAGGAGTTCGACCTTCTGGAGTACCTGATGCGCAACAGCGGGCGGGTGCTCACGAGGGGCCAGCTGATCGACCGGGTGTGGGGCGCCGATTATGTCGGCGACACCAAGACGCTGGACGTGCACGTCAAGCGGCTGCGCAGCAAGATCGAGGCCGACCCCGCCAACCCCGTGCACCTGGTTACGGTGCGCGGCCTGGGCTACAAGCTCGAAGGGTAGGTCGGCAGCGCGAACGCGAACGGCCGCGGGAAGCCGAGGCCCTCGAGCCGGCTGCGCCGGATCGCGTCGAAGCTGCACGTCAGCGTGTCACCCGAAGACGGTTCGTAGCAACAGAATTCGTAACCGGCGACGCCGACCAGCAGCACCCAGTGCCGCGGAATCACGTTGCCGATCAGCATGGCAACCGGCGCCCCGGACGCCACGGCGGTAGCCACGTCGGCGAGCGTGTCCCGCCGGCCGCGGAACAGTCGCCACCGGTACGGCCGGTGCGCCGACAGCGCATGCGCCATCCCGGCCGGGGTGAGGCCGAGGCGCCTGGGCCATACGCGGTTGACCGCGGCGTGCACGCGCAGCTGTTCTTCGGCGAACCGGCGATCATCGGCCAGCACCGCGGCATAGTCGGGGTCGAGCCGCGCACCGGCCACCACCGCGACGGCCGGGCCGCAGCTCACGCCGTCGCGCTGACGCAGGATCCTCACCCCGTGATGCCGCCCATGATCTCGGCCACGTCGAAGGACGCGACCCCGGCCACGATTACCGGGTCTTGCTCGCCGAGCTCGACGACCTCGGCCTGGCTGCCGGCGCGCACGACGCCCAGCCCCCACACGCCTTCGGGGTCGGCGACTGGGCCGTACACCACCACCCGGCCCGCGTCTAGCAGCCCCCGCCAGTACGCGGCGTGACGCGCCATCGCGTCCTGCTCCTCGGGTGTCATCGTCTGCGCAAAATCGGCGCGCGGCGGCAGCAGCCTGAACAGGAAGAGCTTGTCGCTCATTTGGAAGGACGCTCGGCCGCCCGGGTGGCGGGGTGCACCGCGATCAGTCCTAATCCCTTGCGGCGCTTGCACATTGCCGCCAGCTCCGCGTACGCCTTCTCACCCAGCAGCTCGGTGAGCTCGGCGGCCAGCGACTCCCACACCTGCTTGCGCCCGACGTGCACGGCCGGGTCGCCGCTGCAGTACCAGTGCAGGTCCGCGCCGCCCTCCCCCCAGCCGCGGCGGTCGAACTCGGTGATCGTGGTCTTGAGAATCTCGGAGCCGTCGGGCCGCGTCACCCACTCCTGGCTGCGCCGGATCGGCAGCTGCCAGCACACCTCCGGCTTCATCGTGAGCGGCTCGACCCCGAGCCGCATCGCCTTGATGTGCAACGCGCACCCGATGCCGCCGGAGAAGCCGGGACGGTTGAGGAAAATGCACGCGCCCTTGTACTTGCGAGTGCGCCAAGACTTCTCGCCGTCGTACTCGTCGCGCTCCAGATAACCCTTGCGGCCGAGGCCCTTCTCCCGGAACTGCCAGTCTTTGGCGGTCAGCTTCTTGACGGCGTCGTCCAGCTGCGCGCGGTCGTCGTCGTCGGTCAAAAACGCTCCGTGCGAGCAACATCCGTCGTCGGGCCGGCCCTCCACCGTGCCGCGGCAGGCGGGCGTGCCGAACACACACGTCCAGTTCGACAACAACCACGTCATGTCCGCGGCGATCAGATGCTCGGGGTTGTCGGGGTCGTAGAACTCCATCCACTCGCGGGCGAAGTCCAATTCCACCTCACCGGGGTGCGGAGCGCTCACAGAGGACAACGGTAGTCGCATGAGTGCACACCTGGCGACTAGGCGCGCTCTACGTGTTCAGGTGGACGATCGACAATGGCGGCAACGTCCCGCTGAGCGTGACGCAAGTGCAAGCAGGGCAGCAGGATCCGATGATGGCCGCGGTACTTCCCGATGGGCTTGACCGAGTAGAGCATCCCTCGCCGGGGTGAAATCAACCACACCCGAGGGCAGTCCGATTCCCCCCGCTGAGCGATGGATCGTCATGCTCGTCGACACGAACCTTGAGTGGACGCGCAACAGACGCGAAACACAACCAACCAACCGGGAGTACATCATGAGCACGATCATCAACCGAAAGTCAGTCACCGCAGCGCTCGGTGCAACGGTCGCCGCGGCGACGGTACCGGCGCTGCTGGTCCTCGGCGCAGGAACCGCGCAGGCAGGTACGTCCGCCTGGACCACCACCGATGCGTTGGGGGTCACGGTCCGCGCCCGAGGCTCACGCCTGCCTCATGGTTTTCAAGTGTAAGCAGAAGCCCTGTCGCAGAGAATGATTCATGTGTGGTAGGTCAGGATCTGCGCACCGACCCGCAGGATCGATCCGGGCTCGAGTTCCGTTGGCGTCGTGCCGATCCGGGTCCAGTTCTCGGCGCCGGGGCCCACGATGAGGCCAAAGGGCGTCCGGACGGGGTCTGCGCCGAAGGTGAGGAGCGCCCGACTAAACCGTCACCCGGCGCGATGCCCACGGTGTATGGATTTCGGTCCACCCCGCGCACCCTTCGTGAATTCGCCCCGTGATTCTAGTCCGTTCGACGGCGCAGGTGGCGCTACCCACTAGGTTGAAGGGCGTGCGATTGGGTGTGCTCGACGTCGGCAGCAACACCGTCCACCTGTTGGTCGTCGATGCCCGGCGCGGTGGTCATCCCACCCCGATGAGTTCGACGAAGGCGTCGCTGCGGCTGGCCGAGGCGATCGACGACTCCGGCAAGCTCACCCGCAAAGGCGCGGACAAGCTGATCTCCACCGTCGACGAGTTCGCCAAGATCGCCGCCAGCTCCGGCTGCGCCGAGCTGATGGCGTTCGCCACCTCGGCGGTGCGCGACGCGAAGAACTCCGAAGACGTGCTGGCCCGCGTGCTCGCCGAGACCGGAGTGGCGCTGCAGGTGCTCAGCGGCGTGGACGAGGCGCGGCTGACGTTCCTGGCGGTGCGCCGGTGGTACGGCTGGAGCGCCGGGCGGATCATCAACATCGACATCGGCGGTGGATCACTGGAGTTGTCCAGCGGCGTCGACGAGGAGCCCGACGTCGCCATGTCGCTGCCCCTGGGCGCGGGCCGGTTGACCCGCGAGTGGCTGCCCGACGATCCGCCCGGCCGGCGCCGGGTCGCCATGCTGCGCGACTGGCTGGATACTGAGCTGGCTGACGCTAGCCGTACCCTGCTCAAGGCAGGTCCGCCCGATCTGGCGGTAGCGTCGTCGAAGACCGTGCGGTCGCTGGCCCGGCTCACCGGCGCGGCGCCTTCGGCCGCGGGACCGCGGGTGAAAAGAACACTGACAGCCACCGGACTGCGGCAGTTGATCGCGTTCATCTCGCGGATGACTGTGGCCGACCGGGCTGAACTGGAAGGAGTGAGCGCCGAGCGATCGCCACAGATCGTGGCGGGAGCGTTGGTAGCAGAGGCGAGCATGAAAGCTCTGTCAATAGAAACCCTCGACATTTGCCCGTGGGCGTTGCGAGAGGGCCTGATTCTGCGGAAACTCGACAGCGAAGCTGATGGAACGGCGCTTGTGGAGACATCCGTGGGGGATGCTGGTCACGTGGGCGCCAAACGACGAGCGGGCAACTCTCGATGACCGGACCACACGATAACTCCGACACCCGGCCGATTTCGGTCGCGGAGTTGCTGGCCCGCAGCGGGGTCATCGGGGCGCCGCCCGTCGGCGGCCGTCGGCGCAAGCGCAGGGGCAACGCGGACGCCGTCACCGTCGCCGAACTCACCGGCGAGATCCCGATCATCCGGGACGAGGAGCCCGCCGTCGAGCAGGCGCCGGCAGAAACGAACGGCACCGTGGACACGGTCGCCGAGCCCGAGCCGGAGGTCCAGCCCGAGGTAGACCAGGAGGTCGAGCCTGTCGACGTGCCGGCGGTCGCCGAAGATCTCGCTGACGCGGATGTCCCCGCAGAGGAGATGCTTCCCGATCACGTCGACATCGACTTCGACGAGGACACCGACGACCACGACGCAGCGGCCGCGGTGGATGAGGATCTCGACGAGACCGACGAGACCGGCGAGCCGCCGTCCTATCTCGATGCTGTCCAGGAGCCGTTGTTCGGCGGCCGCACCGACGACGACCTGGTCCGCGACGACGAGACCGCCCAGTCCGTCACCGAGCTGCCCGACGTGCCGCCGGAGACCACCACCGCCGAGGACCACGAGGAGGTGGCACCGCCCACCCGTTTGCAGCAGATCGGCCGCGGCGCGCTGGTGGTGCTGCAGTCGATTCTCGCGGTCGCGTTCGGCGCCGGGCTTTTCATTGCGTTCGACGAACTCTGGAAGTGGAACAACATCGTCGCGCTGGTGTTGTCAGTCCTGGTGATCCTCGGCCTGGTGGTCGGGGTTCGCATCGTCCGCAAGACCGAAGATATCGCGAGCACGCTGATCGCAGTCGCGGTCGGTGCTCTGGTCACACTGGGCCCGCTGGCGCTGCTGCAATCGGGCTAGGCGGCTCCCAAACACTGTGCGCCCAGCGATCAAAGTCGGTCTGTCGACTGCGTCGGTTTACCCGTTGAGGACCGAGGCGGCCTTCGAGTACGCCGCCCGCCTCGGCTACGACGGCGTGGAGCTGATGGTCTGGGCCGAGTCGGTCAGCCAGGACGTCGACGAAATCAACAAACTGTCCCAGCACTACGGGATGCCGGTGCTGGCCGTGCACGCGCCGTGTCTGCTGATCTCGCAGCGCGTGTGGGGCGCCAACCCGATCCCGAAGCTCAACCGCACCGTGCGTGCCGCCGAGAAGCTGGGCGCGCAGACCGTC
The DNA here is from genome assembly GCA_036390735.1 of Mycobacterium sp. Taxonomy (GTDB): domain Bacteria; phylum Actinomycetota; class Actinomycetes; order Mycobacteriales; family Mycobacteriaceae; genus Mycobacterium. Next base: position 15,256 of record DASWBF010000362.1, read on the forward strand.
GTCATCCACCCGCCATTTCGCTGGCAGCGCCGCTACGCGGACGGCTTCACCGAGCAGGTCGCCCGGCTGGAGGCGTCCAGCGACGTGATCGTCGCCGTCGAGAACATGTTTCCGTTCCGCGCCGACCGGTTCTTCGGTGGGACGCAGGCGTCGATCGAGCGGATGCGCAAGCGCGGCGGCCGGCCAGGGCCCGCGATTTCGGCGTTCTCGCCGTCGTATGACCCGCTGGAAGGCAACCACGCCCACTACACGCTCGACCTGTCGCACACCGCGACCGCGGGCACCGACGCGCTGGACATGGCCCGCCGAATGGGCTCGGGCCTGACTCACCTGCACCTGGCCGACGGGTCCGGCGCCTACCTCGACGAGCACCTGGTGCCGGGGCGCGGCACGCAGCCGACGTTCGAGGTGTGCCAGATGCTGGCGGCGAGCGATTTCGCCGGCCATGTGATCCTTGAGGTCACCACGTCCGGGGCGCGCACCGAGGCGGAGCGAGAAGTCCTGCTGACCGAGTCGCTGGAATTCGCCCGCACCCACCTGCTGCGCTGAAGGAAGCTGATGACTGAGGCCAGCCTGTTTTCGAACGCGATGGCGTTGCGCCCGCTGGGTGACGGGGTCTTTGCGGGCGAGTTGAACAAGATCTGGACCATCGGGCCGAAGCTGCACGGCGGCGCGATGCTGTCGCTGTGTGCGGTCGCGGCCCGGGAAGCCGTCGGCGGCGTCGTCCAGCCGATCTCGGTGTCGGCCAACTACCTGTCCGCCCCGAGCCCCGGGGACCTGCGGCTGGAGACGTTCGTCCGCAAAAGGGGTCGGCGGATCAGCGTCGTGGACGTCGAGCTGATCGGCGGGGACCGAGTCGGCGATGAGCGCTCGCGCGAAGAGCAGAAAACAGCCGTGCACGCCGTGGTGACGCTGGGGGAGCCCGAGCACCTGGCTCCACCCTTGCTGTCGGCGAATCCCGTGGTGTCGCTGATGAGCCCCGAACCACCGCCCGACGTCGAGCCGATCGGGCCGGGGCACCCGATGTTCGGCACCGTTAACTACTGGGAGGGCATCGACGTGCGGCCGCTGATGTCCACCGTTCCCGACGGGCCGTCCGCAGACGGCCGAACCCCGGTGATCCAGATCTGGGCGCGGCCTCGCGACATGGCGCCCGACATCCTGTTCGCGCTGATGTGCGGCGACGTCTCGATGCCCGTCGCGTTCGCGGTGGGCCGCCGCGGCTGGGCGCCGACCGTGCAGCTCACCGCCTATCTGCGAGGCTTGCCGGCCGACGGCTGGCTGCGGGTGATGGCCACGACGACGCAGATCGGGCAGGACTGGTTCGACGAAGATCATCTTGTCGTCGACAGCGTGGGCCGGATCATCGTGCAGACCCGCCAGCTGGCGCTGGTGCCCGATCACTGAGGCGTCTGGCATGCTGCTGCCGTGTCCAGAATCGCGATCATCGGGGGCGGGAACATCGGCGAAGCGCTGCTGTCGGGGCTGCTGCGCTCGGGCCGGCAGGTCAAGGACATCGTGGTCGCCGAACGCGTTCCGGCGCGCACGCGACACCTGTCCGAGACGTACTCGGTGCTGGTGACCAGCGTGGCCGACGCGGTGGAGAACGCGAACTTCGTCGTCGTCGCGGTCAAACCTTCCGACGTGGAGTCAGTGACCGACGAGATCGCCGCAGCGGTCGCGCGCGACGACGCCGGCAGCATCGAGCACGTGTTCGTGACCGTCGTCGCGGGCGTCAGCACCACCTACTTCGAGGGCAAACTGCCGGCCGGTGCGCCGGTCATCCGGGTGATGCCCAATGCTCCGATGGTGGTCGGCGCCGGAGTCAGCGCGATAGCCAAGGGCCGGTTCGCGACCCCGGAGCAGCTGAAGGACGTCGCCGCGCTGTTCGATTCGGTGGGCGGGGTGCTCAAGGTGCCGGAATCGCAGCTCGATGCGGTCACGGCGGTGTCCGGCTCGGGGCCGGCCTACTTCTTCCTGATGGTCGAGGCGCTCATCGACGCGGGCGTCGCGGTGGGGTTGAGCCGCGCAGATGCCACCGACCTCGTCGTACAAACGATGGCCGGGTCGGCCGCGATGCTGCTGGAGCGCGTCGACGAAAACGGTGGATCCGGTGATATCGACACCACGCCCGCCCGGTTGCGAGCCGCCGTGACGTCGCCCGCCGGCACCACCGCGGCCGGGTTGGCCGAGCTCGAGCGCGGCGGATTGCGGGCCGCTGTCGCCGCCGCCGTGGTGGCCGCAAAAAACCGCGCTGGCCAGCTAGGAGTTACATCAGAGTAGTTCATGAATTTTCGACGGATTGCCCCACACCCGTCGCAGTAATCCCACCTGTACCGCTATTCTCCTCGATGTATGCACGTGTTCGTGCCAGCGGAGGGGAAGCCGCTGGCCTTGGCCGTGCCCGGAGGATTGGGTTGCGATGACGTCAACGAACGGGCCATCGGGGCGGGATTCGGCAAGTGGTAAGCGGGATTCTGGCGCTGCCGACGTTCAGCCGGCCGCCAGGGCCCAATTTCTCACCGTCGCCGAGGTGGCCAGCTTGATGCGGGTCAGCAAGATGACGGTCTACCGGTTGGTTCACAACGGCGAATTGCCCGCCGTTCGGGTGGGCCGGTCATTTCGGGTGCACGCCAAGGCCGTGCACGACCTGCTGGAAACGTCGTACTTCGACGTCAGCTGAATCCGTCTGCTCTTCGCGCGAGCGCTCATCTGAATCCGTCTGCTCTTCGCGCGAGCGCTCATCGCCCGCGATTCTCCTTCTTGCCCGTCAGCCGGGTAAGGTGTCCGCGTCCCTGGGTAGACAGGACTTAGACAGACACGGGCAGGACTAGGCAGCGGAGTTCATGGGTTCAGTCATCAAGAAACGGCGCAAGCGCATGTCGAAGAAGAAGCACCGCAAGCTGCTTCGTCGTACTCGGGTGCAGCGCAGAAAACTCGGCAAGTAACCCGGCTCGCGCGGGCGTCGTCCATCGACATGCCCGACTCGGTACCGATCGTTAGGATGTCGGGATGGATTCCGCAGGTTCCGACACCTTCCAGTCCCGCAAAGTGGTGTTGGTCACGGGCGCCTGCCGATTTCTCGGCGGCTATCTGACGGCCCGGCTGGTTCAGAATCCGGTGATCGAGCGGGTGATCGCTGTTGACGCGATCGCACCGAGCAAGGATTTGCTGCGCAGAATGGGGCGTGCGGAGTTCGTCCGCGCCGACATTCGAAACCCGTTCATCGCCAAGGTGATTCGCAACAACGACGTGGACACCGTGGTGCATGCGGCGGCTGCGTCGTATGCACCACGCGCGGGCTGGCGGGCCGCGCTCAAGGAACTCAACGTGATGGGCGCGATGCAGCTGCTCGCCGCCTGCCAGAAGGCGCCCGCCGTGCGGCGGGTGGTGCTCAAGTCGACGTCGGAGGTGTACGGCTCCAGCACGCGCGACCCGGTGGTGTTCACCGAGGACTGCACCAGCCGCCGGCCGCTCGGCAGCGGGTTCGCCCAAGACAGCCTCGACATCGAGGGCTACGCGCGCGGCCTGGGTCGCCGCCGCCCGGACATTGCGGTGACGATCCTGCGCCTGGCGAACCTGATCGGTCCGGCCATGGACACGGCGCTGTCGCGGTATCTCGCCGGTCCGTTCGTGCCGACCGTGCTCGGCCGTGACGCCCGCCTGCAGTTGCTGCACGAGCAGGACGCGCTGGGCGCGCTGGAACGCGGCACGATGGCGGGTAGGGCCGGTACGTTCAACGTCGGGGCCGACGGGATCATCATGATGTCGCAGGCCATCCGCAGGGCGGGCCGGATCGCGCTGCCGGTGCCCGGATTCGGTGTCTGGGCCGTCGATTCGCTTCGGCGGCTCAACAACTACACAGAGATCAATCGCGAGCAGCTGAACTACCTGAGTTTCGGCAGGGTGATGGATACCACGCGAATGAAGGTCGAACTGGACTACCATCCGAAGTGGTCTACGGCTGAGGCGTTCGACGATTACGTTCGCGGTCGTGGTCTGACACCAATAATTGACCCACGATGGGTACGCTCGCTGGAACGCCGTGCGGTGGCAACCGCGCAACGTTGGGGGTAAATGCAGACACACTCGAGCAAGCGGGTGGGAAGAGGTATCAGTAGTGTCGGGTGAACCCAAGGCCAAAGTGATTCCGCTGCATGGGGATTCGGGCCCGGCGCAGCGACGCGCCGCCCGGCGTGCCGAGGCCGCCAGCCGACATCCCTCGCTGCTGTCCAATCCGGACAGCAGCGGCTCAGCGGAGGACATCGCCGCCGTCGTCCGTGAGATCGACGCGCATCGAAGTACCGCCGCGAGCGGCGCGCCGGAGCAACCCGAAGAGCCCAACGAGCTGGCTCGCCGGATCGGCGCGGTCGCGGAGTTCATGCGTCGCCGATTCACCGGTGACTACGACGTCGACGAGTTCGGGTTCGACCCGCATTTCAACGACGCGGTCGTGATGCCTGTGCTGCGAACGCTGTTCGCGTCGTGGTTCCGGGTCGACGTGACCGGCGTCGAGAACCTGCCGGAAACTGGTGCGGCGCTGGTCGTGGCCAACCACGCGGGTGTGCTGCCGTTCGACGGGCTGATGGCCTCGGTCGCGGTGCACGACAAGCACCCGGCGCAGCGGACTTTGCGGTTGCTGGCCGCCGACATGGTGCTCGACAGCCCGCTGCTGGGTCAGGCCGCGCGCAAGGCCGGCCACACCATGGCGTGCACGGCCGACGCGCACCGCCTGTTGTCGAAAGGTGAGCTCACCGCGGTATTCCCAGAGGGCTACAAAGGCCTGGGCAAGCGGTTCAAGGACCGCTACAAGCTGCAGCGGTTCGGCCGCGGCGGGTTCGTGTCGGCCGCGCTGCGCACCAGGGCGCCGATCATCCCGTGCTCGATCGTCGGGTCGGAGGAGATCTACCCGATGATCGGCGACGTGCGGCTGCTGGCGAGGCTGTTCGGGTTGCCCTACTTCCCGATCACGCCGCTGTTCCCGCTGGCCGGCCCGATCGGGATGATCCCGCTGCCGTCGAAGTGGCACATCGAGTTCGGTGAGCCGATCCCGACCGCCGACTACGACGACGCGGCGCCGGAGGACCCGATGATCACGTTCGAGCTCACCGACCAAGTGCGCGAGACCATTCAGCAGACGCTGTACCGGCTACTCGCCAACCGGCGGAACACCTTCTTCGGCTGAGTCGGCCCGGGCCTTGCCCAGCGCTTTGGCGATCGCCGCATCGCGGCCTGCGGCGATCGCCGACACCACCTCGTCGGCCTCGTCGTCGTACTGTGCTTCGCCGATCACTGTGACGACGCTGGTGATCACCGGCTGGCCGTCGGCGTCGGTGACCTCGCCCCGGATCTCGGTGATGACCGTGCCGTGCGACTCGATGACCGAGTCCAGGTAGGAGTCGAAGAACAGCTTGTCGCCGGCCAGGATCGGCCGGTGAAATTTCAGCTTCTGATCCCGGTGCAACACCCGCTCCATGTTGATCGGCACATCGAACTGGTCGAAGATCTCCAGCTGCACTTTGCGGCCCGCCACGGTGAGGAACGTCAGCGACGCCACGAGCGCCGGATAGCCGAGTTCGGCGGCCGCGTCTTCGGAAAAGTGCGCAGGGTGATCGTCTTGCACCGCACGGGCGAACTCGCGGATCTTCTCCCGGTCCACCGCGAAATAGTCGGGATAGCGATAGTGCGTACCGATGATTTCTTCGGCAATGGCCATGTCGGCGCAGCCTATCAGCGGCTGTTTCCTCTTCGCGCAAGCGCTCATCAGCGGCGGCGCGACGCGATCGCAGCCAGCGCGCCACCCGCGGCGCCCAGCGCCAGCGCCGACGGCACACCGATGCGCGCGGCCTTGCGCGCGGTCCGGAAGTCGCGAATCTCCCATCCGCGATGCCGGGCGAGTTCCCGCAGCGCGCTGTCCGGGTTGATCGCGACGGCCGTTCCGACCAGCGAGAGCATCGGCACGTCGTTGTAGCTGTCGGAGTACGCGGTGCAGCGTTTCAGGTTGAGGCCCTCGCGGATGGCCAGAGACCGCACGGCGTGCGCCTTGCCGCTGCCGTGCAGGATGTCGCCGACCAGCAGGCCGGTGAACACGCCATCGACGGATTCCGCGACCGTGCCCAGCGCGCCGGTCAGCCCGAGCTTCTTGGCGATCGTGCTGGCCAGCTCGCACGGCGTCGCGGTGACCAGCCACACCTGCTGCCCGGCGTCGAGGTGCATCTGGGCCAGCGCCCTGGTGCCCGGCCAGATCTTGTCGGCGATGATGTCGTCGTAAATCTCTTCCCCCACTGCCACCAGCTCGGCCGTCGACCGGCCCTCGATGAACGCCAGCGCCTTGCGCCGGCCGGCGGCCACGTCGTCGCTGTTCTCGCGTCCGGTGAGCTGAAACTTGGCCTGCGCGTAGACGAATCGGATCAGATCGCTGTAGTTGAAGTACTTTCGCGCGGCGAGTCCGCGGGCGAAAAGCACCAGCGACGACCCGTGCACCAGCGTGTTGTCGACATCGAAGAACGCGGCCGCCGTGAGGTCGACGGGCGGTGGCGGCGCGGCCCCAGGGCGTGGCGGCTGCGGCAGCTCGGCATTCCGCGCGACATCGGCCGCGAGGTGAGCGACGGCGGCTTCCGCGCTCGCATCGCCGGCGATGCCCTGCGAGTCGGGATCCGTCACCGTTCAACAGTAGGACACCCAATGGGGATACTTGCGACGTGAACCGGCGGGTGACGTTGCTGACGCGCGACGGCTGCGCGACGTGTGAACAGGCTCGGCTGCGACTCTGCGAGTTGGCCGGTGAGCTGGGCTTTGACCTGTCGGTGACCGACGTCGACGCCGAGGCGGCGGATGGCCGGCCAGGATCGCGCGCCGAGTTCGGGGACCGGCTGCCGGTGGTGCTGCTCGACGGGCGTGAGCACAGCTACTGGGAGGTCGACGAGCCGCGGCTGCGGGCCGATCTGCTGCGAAACTGACGTTTCGCACGGAGAGTGCGAGTGGGAACGTGCGAAACGGGGGTTTCGCGGAAAATGGCGGCAATCGAGCCAGAATTTGGTCGGCTAACCACCAATTGATTACCGTGGATACCGTGGTGATTCAGCCGTGAGCGTGCTGCTTTTCGGGGTGTCGCACCGCAGCGCACCGGTGCAGGTGCTCGAGCAGTTGAGCAGCGGCGAGTCCGATCAGGTCAAGATCGCCGACCGGCTGCTGCAGTCGTCGTTGATCACCGAGGCGATGGTGCTGTCCACCTGCAACCGCGTCGAGGTGTACGCGGTCGTGGACGCCTTCCACGGCGGCCTGTCGGTGATTGGCCAAGTGCTGGCCGAGCATTCGGGCATGTCGCTGAACGATCTGACCAAGTACGCCTACGTGCGCTACGCCGAGGCAGCCGTCGAGCATCTGTTCGCCGTGGCCAGCGGGCTGGATTCGGCGGTGGTCGGCGAGCAGCAGGTGCTCGGCCAGGTCCGGCGGGCGTATGCGGCCGCGGAGGCCAATCGCACGGTGGGCAGGGTCATGCACGAGCTAGCCCAGCGTGCGCTGTCGGTGGGCAAGCGGGTGCACACCGAGACCAGCATCGACGCCGCCGGCGCCTCCGTCGTGTCGGTCGCCCTCGGGATGGCCGAGACGCGCCTGGACACCTTGGCCGGCCGCACCGCCGTCGTCGTCGGCGCGGGCGCGATGGGCGCGCTGTCGGCCAAGCAGCTCGCCCACGCGGGCGTCGAGCGCGTGCACGTCGTCAACAGGTCGCTGCCCCGCGCCAGAAGGCTCGCCCACAACATCCGCGAGGTCGGCGTCAGGGCTGACGCCTCAGCGCTTGACCACCTGCCCAATGTGCTCGCCGAGGCCGACGTCGTCGTGTGCTGTACCGGCGCAGTCCGGCCGGTGGTCAGCCTCGCCGACGTGCACCGCGGGCTCGCGCACGGCGCCGAACCCCGCCGGCTGGTGATCTGCGACCTGGGCATGCCGCGTGACGTCGATGCCGCGGTCGCGGGTTTGCCGGGCGTGTTCGTCGTCGACATGGAGCGCATTCAGCGAGAGCCGTCGGCGCGCGCGGCCGCCGCCGACGCCGAGGCCGCCCGCAATATCGTGGCTGCCGAAGTGGCGCAATACCTTTCGGCTCAGCGGATGGCCGAGGTCACCCCGACGGTGACGGCGTTGCGGCAGCGCGCCGCCGACGTGGTCGAGACGGAACTCCTGCGGCTGGACAACCGGCTGCCCGACCTGGCCGGCGCTCACCGCGAGGAAGTCGCCCGCACCGTGCGGCGGGTGGTCGACAAACTGCTGCACGCGCCGACGGTCCGCGTCAAGCAGCTGGCCAGCGCCCCTGGCGGCGACAGCTACGCCGAAGCGCTGCGCGAACTTTTCGAACTCGACCAGCAGGCCGTCGACGCCGTCGCGGCCGGCGAGCTGCCGCTGGCGATCGACCCAGAATCCGGGTAACGCTTGACCATCAGGATCGGCACCCGGGGCAGCTTGTTGGCCACCACCCAGGCCGGTGTCATCAGAGACGCGTTGATCGCGAAGGGCCACGCCGCGGAGCTGGTGACCATCAGCACCGAGGGCGACCGGTCGGCCGAGCCGATCGCCACGATCGGGGTCGGCGTGTTCACCGCCGCGCTGCGGGAGGCAATCGACGACGGGATCGTCGATATGGCCGTGCACTCCTACAAAGATCTCCCGACTGCCGAGGACAAGCGGTTCACCATCGCCGCGGTGCCCAGGCGTGGAGATCCGCGAGACGCGCTGGTGGCACGCGACGGATTGGTGCTCGGGGAGCTGCCGACGGGTTCGGTGATCGGCACGTCGAGCCCGCGACGGGCCGCACAGCTTAGAGCATTGGGTCTCGGTTTGGAAATCCGCCCCCTAAGAGGCAACCTTGACACCAGGTTGAACAGGGTTATGAGCGGTGATTTGGACGGCATCGTGGTGGCCCGGGCGGGTCTGGCCCGCATCGGACGCCTCGACGATGTCACCGAGACGCTGGAGCCGGTGCAGATGTTGCCGGCGCCGGCTCAAGGCGCGCTCGCGGTCGAGTGCCGCAGCGCCGACACCAAGCTCGCCGCGCTGTTGGCTGAGCTCGACGACGCCGACACACGCGCAGCGGTCACCGCAGAACGAGTCCTGCTCGCCGAACTGGAGGCGGGGTGCTCCGCACCGGTTGGCGCGATCGCCGAGGTGGTCGAGTCGATCGATGAGGACGGCCGCGTCTTCGAAGAGCTGTCGCTGCGCGGCTGCGTGGCGACCGTGGACGGATCCGACGTGATCCGTGCGTCCGGGATCGGAACACCCGGGAAGGCTGCGGAGCTTGGTCGCTCGGTGGCCGCCGAGCTGTTCGACCTGGGCGCCCGGGAGTTGATGGGAACGAGGTAGGAATGACGCGAGGGCGCAAGGCCAGGCCAGGGCGCGTCGTGTTCGTGGGTTCGGGGCCCGGTGACCCCGGGCTGCTGACCGGGCGGGCGCGCAGCGTGCTGTCCTGCGCGGAGTTGGTGTTCACCGATCCCGACGTGCCGGCTGAGGTGCTGGCCGTGGTCGGGTCGAGCCTGCCCGATCCGCCGAAGCTGTCGTCACCGGACCCGGGCATCACCGACGACACCGTGGAGCCGAACCCGCCGCTGGTGCCGGACATCCGCCCCGCGCTGGGCGATCCCGCGGAGGTGGCCAAGATTCTGGCCGCGGAGGCCCGCGCCGGTGCCGACGTCGTCCGGCTGGTCGCCGGTGACCCGCTGTCGGTGGACGCGGTGATCACCGAGGTGCAGGCGATTGCCAAGGCGCACTTGCTGTTCGAGATCGTCCCCGGTCTGCCGGCCAGCACCGCGATACCGACCTATGCGGGGCTGCCGCTGGGTTCGTCGCACACCGTCGCCGACGTGCGCGGCGACGTGGACTGGGCGGCGCTGGCCGCGGCGCCGGGCCCGCTGATTCTGCACGCCACCGCCGAGCATCTGGCCGACGCGGCCCGCACGCTGATCGACTACGGCATCGACGACGGGACGCCGTGTGTGGTGACCGCGAACGGAACCACCACGCAGCAGCGCTCGGTGGAGGGCACGCTGCAGACGCTGACGGACAGCGCGGCGCTCGGCGGGTCGGATCCGGCCGGGCCGTCCCCCGCCGGCGCGTGGGCCCTGACCGGTCCGTTGATCGTGACGATCGGGCGGACCGTCGCCAGCCGGGCGAAGCTGAACTGGTGGGAGAGCCGCGCCCTCTACGGCTGGACGGTGCTGGTGCCGCGCACCAAGGATCAGGCCGGCGACATGAGTGAGCGGTTGATCACCCACGGCGCCGTGCCGATCGAGGTGCCGACCATCGCCGTGGAGCCGCCGCGCAGCCCGGCCCAGATGGAGCGCGCCGTCAAGGGATTGGTCGACGGGCGCTACCAGTGGGTGGTGTTCACGTCCACCAACGCGGTGCGCGCGGTGTGGGAGAAATTCGGCGAGTTCGGCCTGGACGCGCGCGCGTTTTCCGGCGTGAAGATCGCCTGCGTCGGCCAAGCCACCGCCGACCGGGTACGCGCGTTCGGGATAACCCCGGAACTGGTGCCGTCGGGTGAGCAGAGCTCGCTGGGGCTACTCGACGAATTCCCGCCCTACGACGACGTTTTCGACCCGGTCAACCGGGTCCTGCTGCCTCGCGCCGACATCGCCACCGAGACGCTGGCCGAAGGACTGCGCGAACGCGGTTGGGAGATCGAGGATGTGACGGCCTACCGCACGGTGCGGGCCGCGCCGCCTCCCGCCGGGACCCGCGAGATGATCAAGTCCGGCGGGTTCGACGCGGTCTGCTTCACGTCCAGTTCGACGGTGCGCAACCTCGTCGGCATCGCCGGCAAGCCGCACGCCCGGACCATCGTCGCGTGCATCGGACCGAAAACCGCCGAGACGGCAGCCGAATTCGGGCTGCGGGTGGATGTGCAGCCGGAGGTGGCGCAGATCGGCCCGCTGGTCGACGCGCTGGCTGAGCACGCCGCACGGCTGCGTGCCGAGGGCGCTCTGCCGCCGCCGCGTAAGAAGAGCCGCAGGCGGTAGCTGTGGGGTTCCCCCGCCAGCGACCGCGGCGGCTGCGCTCGACGCCGGCGCTGCGTCGGCTCGTGGCCCAAACATCTTTGGAGCCAAGGCATTTGGTGCTGCCGATGTTCGTCGCTGACGGCATCGACGAGCCGCGTCCGATCGCGTCGATGCCTGGTGTGGTGCAGCACACCCACGACAGTCTGCGTAAAGCGGCCGCGGACGCGGTGGCCGCGGGCGTGGGCGGAATCATGCTGTTCGGCGTTCCCCGCGAGGAGGACAAGGATCCGACCGGTGAGGCCGGCGTCACCATCGACGGTGTGCTGAATCGGGCGTTGCAGGAATTGAACAAGGATCTGGGCTCGGCCACGGTGCTGATGGCCGACACCTGCCTCGACGAGTTCACCGACCACGGTCACTGCGGGTTGGTCGACTTCTCGGGTCGAGTCGACAACGACCTCACCCTGTCTCGATATGTGGAAATGGCTGTGGTGCAGGCTGAGTCAGGTGCCCACGTGGTCTCACCGAGCGGCATGATGGACGGGCAGGTCGCCGCGATTCGCGACGGTCTCGACGCGGCCGGGTACACCGACGTCCTCATCCTCGCCTACGCGGCGAAGTTCGCGTCGTCGTTCTACGGCCCGTTCCGGGAGGCGGTGGAGTCCAGCCTGTCCGGTGACCGCCGCACGTACCAGCAGGAGCCCGGCAACGCCCGAGAAGCGATGCGCGAGATCACGCTGGACATCGACGAAGGCGCCGACATCGTCATGGTCAAACCCGCGATGGCGTACCTCGACGTGGTGCGTGCGGCGGCGGAGGTGTCGCCGGTACCGGTGGCCGCGTACCAGGTGTCGGGCGAGTACACGATGATCCGCGCCGCGGCGGCCAACGGCTGGATCGACGGCCGAGCGGCCGCCCTGGAGACACTCACCAGCATCCGGCGGGCGGGCGCCGACATCGTGTTGACGTACTGGGCTGCTGATGTCGCGGAGTGGCTTGCCTGACACGTCGGTGCAGGAGCAGCCGCCCACCCGGCCGGTGGACGTCGGTACCGGCTTTGGGCTGTGGCTGACGGCACTGCCGCTGCTGCTGGTTGGCGATGCCGTCGACATCGCGCTGGCGCCGGACGTGCCGTCGCATTACCTCGTGTACGCGGTCACCGGGCTGTTCTTGGTGCTGGTGTGTGCGGTAGTGGTGACGTTCCTGCTGCTGATGCGGCAGGGCTACCGCTGGGCACGCACGCTGTTGACGGGCGGCGGGCTGGCCTCGATCGTCTACATCGCCACCAGTTTGTTCACGGCCCAGCGCGGCACGGTCGCCGCGGTCATCTACGCGATCACCGGGATCGTCGGCTCTGTGCTGATCGCCGGTGGCGTGTATCTGTTGCACCGCAAGGACGCCCATGGGTATTTCACGCGCTAGGCACCGATAGGCTGGTCCGATCATGACGTCAGCTAACCCGCGGCCGGGGGTCCTCGATGCCGCCTATTGGGTGTGGGTGGTTGCGGGGATCCTGCTGGTGACATTCGGGCTGTTGGCAGCGATCGCCTCTGCTGCGGCGTTTTTCCGGGGGGCTGGGGTGATCTTCGCGCTGGCCGGTCTGGCTTTGGGTTTCCTCGCCGGCCGGGCGCGCGGCGGTGATAGCCGGTCTCATCGTGCCGCGGTGGCGTTAGCCGTGGTTCTGGTATTGCTGCTGGCGGTGTACGCGCTGTTGAGCATCGGAGCGATCTGGTTGGTGATCATGGTCGTGTTGATAGTCGGTACCTTCCTCGCGATGCGGCCGGCAACGCTGGCCTGGTTCGACACGGTGGATTCCGGGAGAGACAGTGGCTGACGCGCCCACGCCCGAGCCGCTGTTCCATGAGGCCGGGTCAAGCTGGTCGTGGTTGCTGGCCGGACCCGTCGCGGCGCTGGTCATGTTGGGCATCGAGATCAACTCGGGCGTGGGACCGCAATTGCTGGTGCCGGCCATTTTCCTGGTCATGGTGTCGGGCTTTCTGGCGGTGCAGGTCAAGGCGTCGCGCATTCACACATCGGTCGAGCTGACCTCGGAGACCCTGCGCCAGGGCGCCGAGACCGTCCCCGTCGACAACATCGTGCGGATCTTTCCCGACCCCGACTCGTCACCCGACGCCGACTCGTCACCCGACGCCGAGTCGCAGAAGTGGCAGTCGGCCCGCGCGCTGGGGGAGCTGACCGGCGTGCCGCGCGGACGCACCGGCATCGGGCTCAAACTCACCCAAGGCCGCACGGCGCAGGCCTGGGCGCGCAGGCACAAGGAACTGCGTGCCGCGCTGACCGAGCTGCTCGAGCAGCGCAGCGCCGAGAACCGGCCGCCCGGCGCCACGTCGTGACGCGCGCCGTCCTCGAGCTGGTGTTGGCCGTCGCCGCCGCGGTGGGGTGCGTGGCGAGTTGGATGGCGGCGCGGTCCACGGTGATCGTCCCGCCCATCGCCGACGGCGAGCCCACGACCACCTCGGTGACGTACTACCCGCCGCTGCTCGTTTTGGTGTTCGCGATGGGCACCCTCGCCGGCGTGCTGACCGTCGTCGGTGTGGCTCGGCTCAGACGCTCCCGTCCCGCGCCGAAATAGCGTTCCAGGTCGTGGTTTGGGCAGAAGCACAGCCCTGGCTTCACTCTCGGCGGCCGGCGAGCGACGTTACATTTTCCCGAGAATGCGTCGCGGAACGCGGGGATGACGGACACTTCCATCAGTGGACGCACACACATCGGTCACGGGCTTGATCACGGGCCGCTACGACGACGAGTTCGCCGAAGTGGCCGACACCTTCAGCGGCCAGATCGCCCGCACCGACGGCGGCGCCTCGGTCGCCGTCTACCACCGCGGCAGTCTCGTGGTCGACCTGTGGGGCGGGCGCCGCAACAGCGAGGGCGACCCCTGGCAGCGCGACACGCTGGCCATGTGCTGGAGCACGACCAAGGGCGTCGTCGCCACCTGCGCCCATGTGCTCGCCGACCGCGGGGAGCTCGACTACGACGAACGGGTCGCCACGTACTGGCCGGAGTTCGCCCAGAACGGCAAGGCCGACATCACCGTCCGGCAGGTGATGAGCCACTCCGCGGGCCTGCACCGGCTCGGCACGATCATCGGCCACGGATCGGAGATGCTGGACTGGGAACACATGACCGACGCATTGGCTCAGGCAAAGCCGGCCTATGAGCCCGGAACCTCGGTGGGGTATCACGCGCTGACGTTCGGTTGGCTGGTCGGTGAGCTGGTGCAGCGGATTTCGGGCACGACGATCGACGAGTTCGTCCAGAAGGAGATCGCCGAACAGCTCGGGCTCGACGGCCTGTACATCGGCTGCCCGCCCGAGCAGCGGCACCGGATGGCGCCACTGGCGCCGATGTCGCGCATCATCAGGCGTGTCACCAGCCCCGTCGGCGGCTTCGTGTTCAACCAGATGACCCGCGGCCTGCAAGTCCTCAGGTCGCCGATCAACCCGCACCGGATGGTCAATGCAGCGGTGTCGCGCGGTTTGGAGGAGGTCATCGTGGACCCTCGGCTGCAAGATGCCGCCGTTCCCGCGATGAATGGGTACTTCGACGCAGTGTCGCTGGGCGCGATGTACGCGATGCTCGCAGGCGGTGGCCAGCTAGGCGGTGTGCGCATCCTGTCTGAGGAGACGGTACGCAAGGCCTCCGAGGTCCAGAATGACCAACGTGACCGGGTCGTCATGATCACCATGCAGTGGCGGCTTGGCTATCACAGGGTCCCGATCGTCAACAAGCAACTCCCTCTTGCCTATGGCCATTTCGGTTTCGGCGGCTCCGGCGCCTTCGCCGATCCCGAGCACGACCTGGCCCTGGCGATGGTGTGCAACCGGGGCAGCGGCACACCGATCGGGGACCTGCGCATTCTGCGCCTCAGTCAGGCGACGGCCCTCGCCGTCCGGACGGCGGGGTGAACCCCGTCACAAGGATTTTGGTACAGAGTGCGAGATTTGTAACACTGTTTCCATGACCGAGCTTGCGCTGGCGACGCCAGACGCAGACGCCCAGCCGTTGGGGCCCCAGTCTCTAGTCTGGCGGTATTTCGGCGACAACCGGATGGTCCTGATCGGCCCGCGGCCGGCGGTGCTGCAGAACATGCTCGCCGAACTGGGCCAGGGCGTGCTGGACCACTCCGTGTTCTTCGACGACACCGCCGCCCGCGTGAAGCGCTCGCTGCCGTCGATCTTCAACACCGTCTACGGCTCCGACAACGAGCACCCGGGGCAGCAGGTCCGCGACTTTCACCACCAGATCAAGGGGGAGATGCCCGACGGCAGCCGTTACCACGCGCTCGATCCAGAGACGTACTTCTGGGCGCACGCGACGTTCGTCGAGCAGCTGCTGTATTTCGCCGACACCTTCGTCAAGCGGCTCAGCCGCGCCGAGAAGGAACAGATCTACCTCGAGTCCAAGACGTGGTATCGCCGCTACGGCGTCAGTGCGCGGACGATGCCCGCCGACTATGCCGCGTTCGAGCGGTACTGGGATCG
>DASWBF010000363.1:0-4359 GCA_036390735.1 Mycobacterium sp.
GCAGAAGGCGCACATTGGACGCTGGGGTATCGAAAACCGACGTAATCGCCGGTCGCTACGACGACGATTTCACCGAAGTGGCGAGGGTTTTTCGCGATCAGATCACCCACACCGACGGCGGTGCCTCGGTCGCCGTCTACCATCGCGGCCGGCTGGTCGTGGATCTTTGGGGCGGCGTTCGCATAGCCGACGGGGACTCGTGGCAGCGTGACACCCTCGCAATGTGCTGGAGCACGACCAAGGGTGTCACCGCGACCTGCGCCCATGTGCTCGCCGACCGCGGCCAGCTGGACTACGACGAACGCGTGGCTACGTATTGGCCCGAGTTCGCCCAGAACGGCAAGGCGGACATCACGGTTCGGCAGGTGTTGAGCCACTCCGCCGGGCTCCACCGCTTCGGCACGATCATCGACCACGGATCCAAGATCCTCGACTGGGAGCACATGACAGATGCGCTTGCGCGGGCCAGGCCGGCATACGAGCCGGGGACGTCGGTCGGCTATCACGCGCTGACGTTCGGCTGGCTCATCGGCGAACTGGTGCGGCGAATCTCGGGCGTGCCGATCGAGAAGTTCGTGCAGACCGAGATCGCCGAACCGCTCGGGCTTGACGGGCTGTATATCGGCTGCCCGCCCGAGCAGCGGCACCGCATGGCACCCCTGGCCCCGATGTCGAAGGCCTTCAAGCGGCTGTCGGACCCTGGCGGCAGCTTCCTGTTCAACCAGGTGACGCGCGGTCTGCACCTGCTGAGGTCGCCGATCAACCCGCATCGGATGATCAACGCAGCTCTCTCGCGCGGTATGGAGGAAGTCATCGCCGACCCACGACTGCTCGACGCCGCCGTTCCCGCGTTGAACGGGTATTTCGATGCGGTGTCGCTGAGCGCGATGTATGCGATGCTCGCCGGCGGAGGGCAGCTCGGCGGCGTGCGCATCCTGTCCCAGGACGCGGTGCGCCAGGCGTCGGCGGTCCAGAACGACCAACGCGACCGGGTCGTCATGATGACCATGCAATGGCGGCTCGGCTACCACCGGGCGCTGTTCGTCAAGCAGCTGCCGCGTGCTTACGGCCACTTCGGGTTCGGCGGGTCCGGCGGCTTGGCCGATCCCGAACACGACCTCGCCCTAGCGATGGTGTGCAACCGCGGCAGCGGCACGCCCATGGGCGATCGGCGGATTCTCCGCCTCAGCCAAGCCACCGCCAGAGCTGTCAAATCGATCAACTAGGTCCTCGCCCGGGGATCGTCCGAACCAATTCAGCGGGCGACGATCACCGACGATCCGTGTCCGAAGAGGCCTTGGTTGGCGGTGATGCCGACGGTGGCGCCCTCGACTTGGCGTCCGGTGGCTTGGCCGCGCAGTTGCCAGGTCAGTTCGCAGACTTGGGCGACGGCTTGAGCAGGGATGGCTTCGCCGAAGCAGGCGAGCCCGCCGGACGGGTTGACGGGCACGCGACCGCCGATTGTCGTTGCGCCGCTGCGCAGTAGCGCCTCGGCTTCGCCCCTGGCGCACAACCCGAGATGTTCGTACCAGTCAAGTTCCAGTGCGGTCGACAGGTCGTAGACTTCGGCGACGCGGACGTCCTCTGGCCCGATGCCGGCTTCGGCGTAGGCGGCGTCGATGATCTGGTCCTTGAACACCCGCTCGGGTGCTGGCACTGCCGCGGTGGAATCCGTTGCGATATCTGGCAGTTCGGGTAGATGCTGCGGATAGCGTGGCGTGACCGTGCTGACCGCGCGCACCGATGGCACGCCGTCGAGCGAGCCGAGATGCTTACGAGCGAACTCCGCACTGGCCACCACCAACGCGGCCGCGCCGTCAGACGTCGCGCAAATGTCCAACAGCCGCAACGGATCTGCCACCACCGGGCTGGCCAGCACATCATCGACCGACGACTCCTTGCGGAACAGCGCATTGGGATTGTGCAACCCGTGCTTGGCGTTCTTGACTTTTACCTGCGCGAAGTCCTCGATCGTCGCGCCGTACAGTTCCATTCGCCGGCGCGCCAGCAACGCGAAGTACACCGGGTTCGTCGCGCCGATCAGATGGAACCGCTGCCAGTCCGGATCGTCGCGGCGTTCGCCGCCCACCGGTGCGAAGAAGCCCTTCGGCGCTCTGTCGGCTCCCACCACCAACGCGACGTCGCAGAATCCTGCCAAGATGTTTGCGCGCGCGCTCTGCAGTGCCTGGGAACCGCTGGCGCACGCCGCGTAACTCGAGCTGACCGGCACGCCGTTCCAGCCCAGTTTTTGCGCGAAGGTGGCGCCGGCGACGAACCCGGGGTAGCCGTTGCGGATCGTGTCGGCGCCGGCGACGAACTGGATCTGCCGCCAATCAAGTCCTGCCTCCGCCAGCGCCGCACGGGCCGCGACCACGCCGTACTCAGTGAAGTCGTTGCCCCACTTGCCCCACGGGTGCATCCCGGCGCCGAGGATGTACAGAGGTTCGGGCTGGATGTCGCCGGCCCTGCGGCTCCGGGCCGTCATGCGATCCTCCACGCGTAGACGGTCCGATCCACGCCGTCGTCGTCGCGGTACAGCGGCTCGATCGTCAACTCCATCTCCATCCCGACCTTGAGATCGTCGGCCAGCGTGCCCTTCTCGACCTTGCCGAGCACGATCAGCCCCTCGTCGGCCAGCTGCACCGCGGCGACCGCGAACGGCTCGAACGGGTCCGACGCGGGATACGGAGGCGGCGGCGCGTAGCGGTTCTCGGCGTAGCTCCACAGCGTGCCGCGTCGCGCCAACGCGACCGACTCGAGCGTGCCGCTTTCGCAGGCAGGGTTGGGGCAGTTCAGTGCTCGCGGCGGGAAGACGTACGTCCCACAGGCCGGGCAGCGGCTGCCAATTAGATGCGGCGATCCCGATTCGTCGGTGGCGAACCAGCCGTCGATCGCCGGTTTCGCCTCGTCAATAGCTTCTGGCACGTCGTCAGGTTACCTACGATCGCCGGAAAACTGAAACGTGTTCCAGTTCGGCTCGGTGGCGCGCCGAGACTGCGGATTCGCAGCGGAAGTTCGAGTGGAGGCCTGCCGGAACACAGTTTCGGCGCAAGCGGTGACGGCTGACCTGATGTCGGCGTTGGTGCCTAGGAGGTGACCCGTGATTGCTTTCGGGTTTGAGGGTTAGAGTCCGGCGATGGTGTGGAGGCTGTGATTGATGGCGTCGCCGCGGTGGCGGCATTGCCGCGGTGTTTGCCGACCGGTCCTTGAGCCGGGTGATGACGTGCTTGGCGCGGGCTTTGATCCGGCGGTGCACCCGGTAGTGGTCGTCGCGGATGATCCGCGGCCGCAGTGGTCGCGTCGCGGGGTGGCGATCGAGGTGATGGCGCGGTATCCGCCGTCGCCATGGACGACACGACCATCGAGGAGCTGCACCAGAGTGCGGCGGGCCACGATGACGTCGTTGCGGTTAGCTGGCTGGCACTGGCCGGCTACGATCACCCGTCGCCGGTGAGCGCAGATGATGATCTGGGCGTTGACGCTGCGGCGGTAGTTCTTGCTGATGGCGGTGATCGACTGGTCGCGCACTGGGATCAGGGTGCCGTCGATGAACCACTGCGGATTGGCTGGTGGCAAACAGCGCGGCCAGCGCGCGGATGGTCAGATGGGTTGGCAAATGGATCAGCACCAGCAGCACCCTGACTGGCAGCGGCAGACCCCAGGGCCTTGCAGGGGGTGGCGATGTGCGGTGTCGGGTCTGGGGCAGACGATGTGCACCGGTGTGGCGGTGAGCCCGGTGAGCGGCACCAAGTTTCGGTATCGGTGTGGGGGCGGGTCGATGTCGGGCGGTGGTGGTTTCATGATCGCTATGGCCACCGCGTGCACCGACACCACCGCCGTTAGCAGCGGTGATGTGGTGCCACGGCGGCGGGGGAGGTCGAAGGCGGCGAATTTCAAGTACGACGGGCCGGTGTCGGTGATCGGTCTGGAACTTGACGTCAGCGACCCAATGGTGCGCCGGCGCCTGGAGCGGCAGTGGGCGGCGGCGTTTCGGCTGCGGCGGGGCTGCGGGCTGTGCGGTGACCGTGACATCGTCTCGGCCATCTTGGCGGCCTGCGTGACGCTCGCCGACCCCGACGATCCGCGCACTGCGCGGGTCGATTACCGACTTGCCCACGCCCTGCGGGCGTGGCTGGCCTCCCAGCAAGAGTGGGAGGGTTCAGTCAACCGGCACCAGCCACCGCCATCATCAGATGCTGGATCGGCCACAACCGGCAGCCACCCTCGGGTGGCCTCTGCTGAACAAGCAGCACTCGGCCTACCCCCGAACAGCCCAGGCACACCTGGACGTCGCGGACCCAGCCGAAAACAACCAGTGTCCAAGCTGATTGGCGCTGCATGACCCACTACGAGTCAACT
>DASWBF010000364.1:0-4713 GCA_036390735.1 Mycobacterium sp.
CGTCCCAGCACAACGCCTCGGCGTCCAGCGCGGCACTGACCGCGATCGCCGACGCCAGCACGTGGCCTTCCTCGAGCTTGGCCAACTCGGTCAACCGTGCCGCCTCGTTGACCGGGTCACCGATGACCGTGTACTCGAACCTGGCTTGCGCGCCGATGTGGCCGGCGATCGCGCGGCCGGCGGAGACGCCGATACCGAACTCGTTGGCGCCGAGCATCTCGATCAGCTCGCCGTGCAGTTCACGGGCGGCTGCCAGCGCAGCGCCCGACGCGTCCGGGTGTTCCAGCGGTGCGCCGAAGATCGCCAGCGCGGCGTCGCCCTGGAACTTGTTGACGAACCCGCCGTGCCGGTCGACCGTGTCGACGACGATCCGGAAGAACTCGTTGAGCAGCCCGACAACCACGGCGGGCGGCTGCGTGGCGGCCAGTTGGGTGGACCCGACGAGGTCGACGAACAACACCGCGACGTCGCGCTCCTGCCCGCCCAGCTCGGGAGAACGCTCCAACGCTCGACGTGCGACGTCCTCGCCGACGTAGCGGCCGAACAGGTCGCGCAGCCGTTGCCGTTCGGACAGCTCGCGGACCATGTCGTTAAACCCGGCCTGCAACAGGCCGAGCTCGCTGGCGTCGTAAATCTGCACGTGCGCGTTGTAGTTGCCCCGCTGCACCTCGCCGAGTGCCCACCGCAGTTGGCGCAGCGGATCGGCGATCGACATCGCAGTCAGGATGGTGCCGGCCAGGCCGATGATCAGCGCCGCGATCGCCAATAACAGAATCGGCATGAACAGCTGATCCGCCGAAGCGTGCAGGATCGACAACTTGGCGGCGCCGATCGCCACCACGATCGCCAGAATCGGCACTCCGGTGGACAGCACCCATGTCAGAAGGGTGCGCAGAATGACGCCGGGCGCATGGATTTGCTCCGGCACGCCTTCGCGCAGGGCCGCGACGGCGACCGGCCGCAGCACCCGCTCGGCCTGCAGGTAGCCGATGATCGACGTTGCTGTGGCGCCCAGCGCGGTGGCGACGGCGACCACCGGCGCCGAGTGGCTGGCGACCGGCCAGATCGCGATGATGAAGATCGTCCCGCCGAGGAACCAGTTGATCGCGCTGATGACGGACCGGTAGAACGGCATCTTCAACGCACGCGTGCGCGCCAACTCCGTCGAGACTGGGTCGGCGTCGAGCAGTCCGTCGCGATCGCGCCGCTGCCAACGGAACACCGGCATCAGCAGGCGCAGGCTGACGAGTGACCCAAATGTGAAGGCCAAGAACAGAACTGAGCCGAACAACGCCAAATTCGCTTGCGGCAGCTCCTGAATCACCACCCGGTCCTGAGGTGGCATGCCGAAGCGTAGATATCCGAGCACGAACAACGCGCCGATGATGTCGGCCTGCAGCATGCCAAGCGTGAATACCGGCCAGGGGGTACGGATCACCCACCGGACGAATGCCCTGACCCGCCCGATCGTCCTGGCCGTACTTCCCACGGATCCACCGTATCGGTCCCAGCTGACGCGGAATAGCGCTTGTCCGACGGTGGTGTCGGTGTCGAGCACTAGTGTTGTCGGTGATGAGCGGGGTTTTTGGCCGTCTGGTGGGTCAGGGGGCGGTGGAGGCCGAGTTGATCGCGGCCGCGCGCGCGGCACGCGGTGATTCCGCTCACAACGCGTCCGTGACGGGGACCATGACACACGCCTGGTTGATCACCGGCCCGCCCGGCTCGGGGCGGTCGGTCGCGGCCGTGTGCTTTGCTGCGGCGCTGCAGTGCACCTCCGACGGCGAGCCGGGTTGCGGGCGCTGCAAGGCGTGTGTGACCACGATGGCGGGCACGCACGCCGACGTCCGCCGGATTGTTCCGGAGGGGCTCTCGATCGGTGTCGACGAGATGCGCGGGATCGTGCAGATCGCCTCGCGGCGGCCCAGCACCGGGCGGTGGCAGGTGGTGGTGATCGAAGACGCAGACCGGCTCACTGAGGGCGCGGCCAACGCGCTGCTCAAGGTTGTCGAAGAGCCGCCGCCGTCGACAGTGTTCCTGTTGTGCGCGCCGTCGGTGGATCCGGAGGACATCGCGATCACACTGCGGTCGCGCTGCCGGCACGTCGCGCTGGTGACGCCGACGGTCGACGCGATCGCGCAGGTGTTGGTCGACACCGACGGGCTGTCGACCGAGGACGCGCAGTGGGCCGCGTCCGTCAGCGGTGGGCATGTGGGCCGGGCGCGGCGGCTGGCCACCGATCCGGCGGCGCGGGAGCGTCGTGAGCGAGCGCTGGGTTTGGTGCGCGACGCCGTGAAGCCGTCGCGGGCTTACGCCGCGGCCGAGGAGCTGGTGGCCACCGCCGAGACGGAAGCGCGGGCGCTGACCGCCGGTCGGGACGAGACCGAGGCCGAGGAGCTGATGACGGCACTGGGCGCCGGCGGAACCGGGAAGGGCACGGCGGCGGCGATGCGCGGCGCCACGGGCGCGATCAAAGAGCTGGAGCGGCGGCAGAAGTCGCGGCTGACGCGGTCGTCGCGTGACGCGCTGGATCGCGCGCTCATCGATTTGGCGAACTACTTCCGCGACGCGCTGCTCGTCGCCTCGGGGGCAGGCGAGGTCCGGGCGAATCACCCCGACATGGCTGAGCGTGTGCAGGCGTTGGCCGATCACGCGTCCCCGGACCGGCTGCTGGCGTGCATCGAGGCGGTGCTGGAGTGTCGGGAGGCGTTGGCCACCAACGTCAAGCCGAAGTTCGCGGTCGACGGACTGGTCGCGGCGGTGGGACAGGCGCTGCGCGAGTGACTTGGGTGGGCCGTGCAGGCTGCCATAGACTCGTGCCGCCCGGCATGCATGTGGCTCTTCGCGCAAGCGCTCATCCGGGCACGCCACCTTAGCTCAGTCGGCAGAGCGGCTCACTCGTAATGAGCAGGTCAGGAGTTCGATTCTCCTAGGTGGCTCCATCTTTTGCGGCTCACCTTTTTCGCGAGCGTGCGTGTTTGTACCCCTACGCTGGTCCAGGGCGGCATTTTGCGCACGCTCGGTGCTAGACGGGCGCGACGAAACCGACGGGACCGGAGGCGATGCACAGCGTCAGCGCGGCCGTGTTGGCACGTACGTTGATCGCGTCGCCCGCGCCGGGCAGACGGACGAACACGCGGTTCAGTCCCGGATGTACCGGGACTTTCGTCTCCTGCCCGTCAGACAGCGACATGTTCATCGATCCTTCGGTGTTGGCCAGGTAGTTGATTTCGGTGGTCCAGTCGGCGGGCAGTAGCGGGCCGTCGAGCGGCATCCTGACGGGTTGGTCGGTTTGGACGAAGTAGCCGCATTGCGGCGCGGGCCCGGTTGTGACGGTGCGCACCCAGGTGACTTTGGCGTCGACGACGTGGCCGGTCGCGTCGATTATCCTGAGCTTGCTTGTGGCAGAGGAGAACTCAGGACGATCGGTGAGCAATGCGAACATGTGGCTGGCCAAGTTCTCAGGCCAGGCGACGCGCTGGAGGATTAGAGGATCGACCTCCTGGTCGAGCAGCGGCGCCTCCGACGACGACCGAGCTTGCGCAAGAGTGCGTTTCGCGTTCTGCAGGTACGGCTGGGCCGGATTGTCACGCCAGCTGGTCAGGAACGTGGCGGTGGAGTAGAGGCTGGAAACGACGAAAGTTGCTGTGAGGCAGGCAGTCACGGCTGTGCGAACCGCTGACCTGTCGAGCCAGCCAGATGTGCGGCGGTTAGGGGCGCAGAAGGCGACGGCGGCGCAGAGGGCCAACACGACGACGAGGTCGGGGAAGTAGCGCAGTGTCTGGGCGAGTTCGAGCGCGGTGAACCTCGACGACCGCATGAGGTAGATCGGAACTTGACAGGTGATGGCGTAGCCGGCGGCGAGCAGCCACACGGGCACGATTCGTTGCTTGCGAATAAGGGAGACCGCCAACACCGTGGCGAGTGTGACCCAGCCGAGGGCCATGACAACGGGCGACGGAGTGGCCCAAGGGGATGCCGGTGCCCAGCGATCCCACGACCAGGGACCGCCGGCGAGGCCGGGCACGATGCCATGAGTAACGGAGCGCCTCAACAGGTTCCACGTCATGGCGAGGTCGGAGCTCCAGCGCTCCTGGTCGACCACTACGAGGTAAAGAACAACCCAGACGGCGGTCAGCGCCAAACTGCTTGTCCACAAATGCTTTCCACGCTGCCACGTCGTTCTTAGTGCCGACTCGCCATCGGTGACGTATGCAAGCAAGGCCGTGATCGCGAATGCGACAAATGGGATGACGGCGGCCTTCTCGAAGAACAGAAGGCCGCCGAAGTAGGCGAGCAGACCGGTGACGGCGTAGCGTCGGTCGCCGGTGCGGACGAGCAGGATGGCGTCCGCACACACCCAGGCCATCGCGGCGAGCATCGGAAGCGAGTTGAGGGCGGCGGCCCACCACGCGTAGCCGGGCACGCCGAGCGGGGTGAAGAGCGCGAAGGTCAGCGGGATGAGGAGTACCGGGCGCCAGCCGAGGATGACCCACAGCGCGCGCAGCAGGGTTGCAGACGCGAGCAGTTGGAGGACCACGAGGCTGATCGCCGGGCCGGTCCAGTTCAGGGGGGCGAGTCGGGTGATGACACCGGCGACGAGGAATGCGCCGGGCATGACGTGGCCGTCGTGGTCGTCGAACAGGTAGGACGGCGACAGGATGTTTTGGGTGCCGGCGCGGCCGGTCAGGATGAGATCGTCCCAGTAGAAGTAGC
>DASWBF010000365.1:0-10691 GCA_036390735.1 Mycobacterium sp.
GTTACCAAAGTCGATGACCAACGGCGGAGCGCCCGGCGCTGTCAGCAGGTAACCCGACGCCGGCGAATCAGGTCCGGTGACGCTGCCCGAGCACCCGAGCACGGTGATTCGCACAGACCTAGCTTGCCACGCCGCAAGTGCTGTTGACGAAAACATTGCAGCAAAACGCTCGCGAGTAAGTGGGGGAGTCTCATGACGAGGCGCCAACGTGACGCCGGACAGGTCGAACACCGTCCAGCGCTGGTCCCAGGAAGCGCGCCGCGAGCTTCGTGAACGCCTCCGGATCACCCGTCGCTTCAAAGATCCGGGTGGCTGGCGGGGCGTCGTGCGGACGCAGCAGATCTAACTCGGTGAGCACGCGCACGAGATCCTTCGCGGTCTCCTCGGCGCTGGACACCAACGTGACCGCCTCACCCATCGCCAGTTGGATCAGCCCCGACAGCAGCGGGTAATGGGTGCAACCCAGCACCAAGGTGTCGATGCCCGCGCGCTGCAGCGGCTCCAGATAGCCCTCGGCCAGGCCGAGCACCTGCCGCCCGCTGGTCACGCCGCGCTCGACGAAGTCGACGAACCGCGGGCAGGCCACGCCGGTGATGACGGTGTCGCGGGCCGCGGCGAACGCGTCCTGGTAGGCGCCCGACGCGATCGTCGCCTCGGTCCCGATGACGCCGATCCGCCCGTTGCGTGTGGTCACGACGGCCCGGCGCACCGCGGGCAGGATCACCTCGACGACCGGCACGTCGTAGCGCTCGCGCGCGTCGCGCAAGCACGCCGAAGACGCGGTGTTGCAGGCGATCACCAACGCCTTCACGCCGTGAGCCACCAGGTCGTCGCCGATCGCCAGCGCGTGGGCCCGTACCTCCGGAATGGCCAACGGACCGTACGGGCCGTTTGCAGTGTCGCCGACGTAGATGACGTCTTCGTCGGGCAGCTGGTCGATGATCGCGCGCGCGACGGTCAGCCCGCCGACGCCGGAATCGAAGATGCCGACGGGAGCCAATGCGGATGTCACGACGTCAGGTATGGCGGCGTCTTCCCTCGGCGCAGTTCGCGTTGCTTGCGCTCCGGTCCGGAAAGCACATATGCGGCGAACACACCGGCGATCCCTCCGCACAGGTGGCCTTGCCAGGAGATGCCTGTGCAGCCGACGACCGGCAAGGCGCCCAGGAGGATCGTGCCGTAGAAGAAAAGCACGACCAGCCCGACAACGATCTCCCAGACGTTTCGCGTGAACCACCCGAACACCAGCAGGAACGTCAGCCATCCGAAGATCAGTCCCGACGCCCCGACGATGTTGGTGTTACCGCCGCAAGTGTTGCCGACATCGCCGATCAGCCAAGTGCCAAAGCCCCCGACGATCCAGATGATCGCCGTGGCGAAGACGAACCGCGACAAGCCGGCCAACGTCATCAAGAAGCCCAGCACCAGCGCCGGCAGCGTGTTGGCCATCAGGTGCTGCCAATTCGCATGCAGCATCGGCGAAAACAGAATCCCCCACAACCCGTCGGATTGCAGCGGCCTGATGCCGTTGTCTTCGAGGCGGTCGCCACTCATCTGGTTGAACACCTCGATGACGTAGAGCAGCGCCACGAAGGTCAGGATCGTGATGCCGCCGGTCAGCCACGCCGGCCGCTTCTTCGGCGCGGGCTTCGTGGAATAGTCCGGCCCGATCATGCCCATAACTGCCCTTCCAGCGCGTCCTCGGCTTCGTCCAGGCTACCGGCGTACGCGCCGGTCGACAGATATTTCCACCCGGCGTCGGCCACCACGAACGCGATGTCGGCGCGTTGCCCGGCCTTCAGCGCCTTGTTCGCCATGCCCAGCGCGGCGTGCAGCACGGCGCCGGTGGATATCCCGGCGAAAATGCCCTCGGCAGAAATCAATTCGCGGGTACGCCGGACCGCGTCCGCAGAGCCGACCGAGTAGCGAGTGGTCAGCACGTCGGGGTCGTACAACTCGGGGATGAACCCCTCGTCGATGTTGCGCAACGCGTACACGCCTTCGCCGTACCGCGGTTCCGCGGCGACGATCTGGATGTCCGGCACGTGCTCGCGAAGAAACCGCCCGGTGCCCATCAGCGTGCCGGTAGTGCCGAGCCCGGCGACGAAGTGAGTGATCTCGGGCAAGTCGGCGAGCAGCTCCGGGCCGGTGCCCTCGTAGTGCGCCGCGGTGTTGGCCTGATTGCCGTACTGGTAGAGCATCACCCACGACGGGTTCTTCGCGGCCAGTTCCTTCGCGTGGGCCACCGCGGTGTTCGAGCCTCCCTCGGCGGGCGAGTAGATGATCTGCGCTCCGTACAGCTCGAGCAGCTGGCGGCGCTCGATCGACGTGTTTTCCGGCATCACGCAGATGAGCGTGTAGCCCTTGAGCAGGGCAGCCATTGCGAGCGAGATTCCGGTGTTGCCGCTGGTCGGCTCCAGGATCGTCGCGCCCGGTTTCAGCAGCCCGTCGCGTTCGGCCTCCTCGATCATCCGCAGCGCGGGACGGTCCTTGATCGAGCCGGTGGGGTTGCGGTCCTCAAGCTTGGCCCACAGCCGGACGTGGTCTGGGTCATCCCACTTCGGCGACAGCCGCTGCAGCCCGACCAGCGGGGTGTTGCCCAGGGCTTCGAGCAGCGAGTCGTAGCGAGTCAAGCTGCGGCCTTCTGCTCTTCGCGCAAGCGGCTCATCGCCCTCCCGCTACGGCCGGCAGGATCGTCACGGTGTCGCCGTCGTTGATCTCGGTGTCGAGCCCGCCGGAGAACCGCACGTCCTCGTCGTTGATATAGATGTTGACGAAGCGGTGCAGCTTGCCGTTATCGATGAGTCGCTCCGAGATGCCGGAGTAGTTCGCCTCCAGATCGGAGATCACCGCCTGCAACGTGTCCCCCGCGGCGTTGACGCGCTTCTCACCGCCGGTGTGGCTCCTCAGAATCGTTGGAATCGACACGCTGACCGTCATTTGTGGGCTCCTTCTGGGGCGCTTTCGTAGTTGTCGACGACGCTCACCGGCTCCTCGGTGACCACGGCGTCGACGATCCGGAAACTGCGCAACTCGTGGCGACATGGATCGCGGGTGGACACCAGCACGTAGTGCGCGTCGGGCTCGGCGGCGAGCGAGACGTCCGTACGGCTCGGGTACGCCTCGGTGGCGGTGTGCGAGTGGTAGATCACCACCGGAACCTCGTCGGCCTCATCCATCTGCCGCCACACTTTGAGCTGTTCGCCCGAGTCGAAGCGGTAGAACGTCGGCGACCGCTCGGCGTTGACCATGGCGATGTGACGCATCGGCCGGTCGGATCCCTCGGGGCCCGCGAGCACCCCACACGCCTCGTCGGGGTGATCGGCCCGGGCGTGGGCCACGATGGCGTCGACAAGGTCGGCGCGGATGATCAACACTTCATTGCTCCTCGCGATTGCTCCTCGCATCCGCAGAACGCCACATCCCCTTTCACGCGAATGCCCCCGGCAACACGTCACGATAGGTGGGTATTCCGGCGACCGCGCTCGCGGAGGTCACCGCCAGCACGACGGCGCGGGCCAGGCAGTCGGCGGCGGCCGCGCCGACGGCACCCGTGACCTCGGCCTGCTCCGACATCGCGGCGGGGAGCTTCCCGCTCGGCGGCGTCTCGATCGCGCCGGTGGCCACGACGAACACCGTGTCGCCGTCCAATGGAGAGTGCGAGGGGCGGATTGCGCGCGCCAATCCGTCGGCGGCCATGATCGCGACCCGCCGGCACGATGGCGGGGAGAGCATCGCGTCGGACGCCACCACGGCGATGGTGCTGTTGAACGCCTGCGCGTAGCGATCCCGTTCGGCGGCCAGCGCAGCGAAGGCTGCGACCTGAGCCGGTGGCGGCGGCGCCAGTCCGAGCTCGCTGGTGAGGTAGTTGGTCCAGGGCAATCCGGTGGCGGGGTCGACGACGTCGCCGACGCAGTTCACCACAACCAACGCGCCGACCGTGACACCCGAGCGCAGCACGCTCGACGCCGTACCGACACCGCCCTTCAGCACTCCTGCACGTGCGCCCGTACCTGCGCCCACCGACCCGACGCCCACGTCACGTCCCGCGCCTTGCGCCGCGGCGTAACCGAACTCGGCCGTAGGGCGGTAGTTCCAGTCGCCCACTGCGAGGTCGTAGATGACCGCGCTCGGCACGATCGGCACCACGCGCTCGCCGACACCGTCGTCCATCACGATGCCGCGACGGTGTTCCTCCAGCCACTGCATGACTCCGTCCGCGGCGGCCAGCCCATAGGCGCTGCCGCCGGTCAGAAGGATCGCGTCGACGTAGCGCACTGTGTTGGCGGGATCGAGAAGGTCGGTCTCCCGGGTGCCCGGCGCGCCCCCGCGAACTTCGACCGCGGCGACGGTGCCTGCAGGGGTCAGCACCACCGTGCTGCCGGTGGCCCAGCCAGAGTGGTCCAGCCGGTGATGGTGGCCGACCGTAACGCCGCCGACGTCGGTGATGGACCCGGTCGTCGAAATCATGGCGCCATCAGCGTTGCCCCATCAGCGCCAACACCAGGTACTCCTGCATCACCGTCAGCCACTGATAGACGTCGAAATGCCCGGCCATCGGGTGGTCGTCAGGCATCCGCTCCGGACCGCTGGGGCCGATGCCGAGCATCGTGCCCAGCGCCAACCGGATGTCGTTGACCGCCGCGACCCACGCGTTGGCGTCCTCGCGAGTCAACTCGAACCGGCCGCCACCGACAGGCACCGTGCGCAGCATTGTTTGGCCGGCTTCGCGCTTGGCTTCGATGATCTCCGGCTCGTGCAGACTGCGCAGCGCCGCGTTCAGGCTTTCCGCGGCGGCCGAACCCGCCGGGTGGTTGCGTTCGGTGCGGTAGAAGTCGGGCAGTAGCCGGCGCATCGTCGCGTCCTGCGGACGCCGTGGATTCCCCGCTTTGATGCCGGTGATCTTCTCGAGTTCATCTGCAGGGGTTGAGGATTCGCGCTCCTCGAGCATGTCCAGCATCGACTTCACGAGACTGTGCAGCATCGAGGCCTCATGTGCGGCCAACGCCGACCGGAAGCGCTGGCCATCAGCGGTGTCTACCCGCTTCCATTTGCGCACGCGTCCGTCGTCCTAGGCCGGTCAGCGGTCCTGCTGCAGCGTGGCCCACAGCCCGGCGGCATGAAGTTTGGACACGTCGGTTTCCATGGCTTCGCGGCTGCCTGCGGACACCACTGCCTTGCCCTCGTTGTGCACCTGAAGCATCAGCTTGGTGGCGTGCGGCTCGCTGTAACCGAACAGCTTCTGGAACACGTAGGTCACGTAGGTCATCAGGTTCACCGGGTCATCCCACACGAGGGTGACCCATGGCACGTCCGTAGCCTCGACGACATCGACGTCGACTTCCTCGCGAGTCCCAGGGCGGGTCCGCGCAGGAGTAACCATGTGCCAAGAATACCGACGGACACCGACAGACATTCCGTCCGCCTTGTCGCCACCAGCCGATACGGTTAACGGTGTGACGACTCCGTCGGAGCCAACCGCGCTGCTGACCGACAAGTACGAGCTGACAATGCTCTCAGCGGCCCTGCGCGACGGCACCGCGCACCGGCACACCACGTTCGAGCTGTTCGCCCGGCGCCTGCCGGAAGGCCGCCGCTACGGCGTGGTGGCTGGCACCGGCCGGTTCCTGGAAGCGTTGGCGTCGTTCGAGTTTGACGACGTCGCACTCGACTCGGTGCGCGGATTCCTCGACCCCGACACCGTCGACTACCTCGCCCGCTATCGATTCCGCGGCGACGTCGACGGATACGCCGAGGGCGAGCTCTACTTCCCGGGATCGCCGGTCTTGACGGTGCGGGGCACCTTCGCCGAAAGCGTGGTTCTCGAAACGCTCGTGTTGTCAATCCTCAACCACGACACCGCAATTGCTTCGGCAGCGGCGCGGATGGTCAGTGCCGCCGACGGCCGTCCACTCATCGAAATGGGTTCGCGGCGTGCTCATGAGCACGCGGCGGTCGCCGCGGCGCGGGCCGCATACATCGCCGGCTTCGCCGGATCGTCGAACCTTGCGGCCCAGCGCCGCTACGGTGTCCCGGCGCTGGGCACCAGCGCGCACGCGTTCACGTTGCTGCACACAACGGCCGACGGTCCAGACGAACAGGCAGCGTTCCGCGCGCAGGTCGACGCGCTCGGGGTGAACACGACACTGCTGGTCGACACCTACGACATCACCGCGGGCGTCGCGAACGCGGTGGCCGTCGCCGGTACGGCATTGGGCGGGGTCCGGATCGACTCGGGCGACCTCGGCGTACTGGCCCGCCAAGTTCGCCGCCAGCTCGACGACCTCGGCGCGCGGCACACCCGGATCGTCGTGTCCGGCGACCTCGACGAGTTCGCGATCGCTGCACTGCGCGCGGAGCCGGTGGACAGCTACGGTGTCGGCACGTCGGTGGTTACCGGGTCCGGTGCGCCCACCGCGAACATGGTGTACAAGCTGGTCGAGGTCGACGGAATGCCAGTGGAAAAACGTAGCAGCCGCAAGGAATCCCACGGCGGGTTCAAGCACGCGATGCGGTTGGCACGGCCGACCGGAACCATTCTGGAGGAAGTCGTCTATCCGGCGGGGCGGCCACCGGCCGTCGCCGAGGCCGGCCGAGAGTTGAGCGTGCCGTTGGTTCGCGGCGGTGACCCGTTGGTCGACGACAACCTCACCGCCGTGCGGGCACGCGTGGCCGCTGGACTCATGAGCCTGCCGTGGGACGGCCTGAAGTTATCCCGCGGCGAGCCGGCGATTCCGACCAGGATGGTGCCGGCCACCATCGAGGAGGGGCCACGCCAGCGGCCGCGGTGACCGACCTGCTCGCCACGGCCGTCGACGCTCTCGGGGGCAGTGAACGGGCCGGTCAGGTCACCATGGCCGAAGCGGTGGCGCACGCATTCGACACCGGCGAGCATCTGGCCGTGCAGGCGGGCACCGGCACTGGAAAGTCCCTGGCCTACCTCGTGCCAGCAATCGCTCGCGCCGTCGAAACCGATTGTTCCGTCGTGGTTTCCACCGCCACCATTGCGCTGCAACGTCAGCTCGTCGAACGCGATCTGCCGCGGCTGGCCGACTCGCTGGAACACCTCCTGCCTCGCCGGCCCAGCTTCGCGATCCTAAAGGGCCGGGGAAACTATCTGTGCCTCAACAAGATTCACAACGGCTCAGCTTCGGACGCAAGCGACGATGGTGACGACGCATTGTTCGAACCGACCGCGATCACGGCGCTGGGCCGCGACGTTCAGCGGCTGACGTCGTGGACATCCACCACCGACACCGGCGACCGCGACGAGCTGAGGCCCGGTGTCCGTGACCGGTCTTGGGCCCAGGTGAGCGTCTCGGCACGAGAATGCCTCGGCGTGGCGCGCTGCCCGTTCGGCGCGGAGTGCTTCGCCGAAAAGGCACGAGGACGCGCCGGCTGTGCTGATGTGGTCGTGACCAACCACGCGCTGTTGGCCATCAACGCAATCTCCGATGCGCCCGTCCTCCCCGAACACGATCTGCTCGTGATCGATGAGGCCCATGAGCTGGTGGACAGGGTCACTGCCGTTGCGACGCAAGAGCTTTCGTCAACACCCCTGGCAGTTGCCGAACGGCGGATTGCTCGCTTGGTGGAGTCTGAGCTGGCCGAGCGCTTCGACGCGGCAGCAACCACGTTCAGCTCGGCGATCCGGGACGCTGCACCCGGCCGCATCGACCACCTTGACGACGGTCTCGCCACGCATCTCGCTGCGCTCAGGGATGCCGCCACCGCCGCCCGTCGCGCGATCCCGACGACGTCCACCGATCCGAAGGCAGGTGCCGCACGCTCGGAGGCCATTGCCGCGCTCGACGACATCGCCGACACCTGCACGCGGATCCTGGAGTCGTTTCAGGCCGCTGTTGCCGATCGGTCCGACGTCGTCTGGCTGGTCAACGACGACAGCCGCGGCCTGGCGCAACTGCGCGTGGCACCACTGTCGGTGGCGGCGCTGCTGAGCGGCGGGTTGTTCAACCACGCGACCGCGGTGCTCACGTCGGCGACCCTCACGCCCGGCGGGTCGTTCGACGCGATCGCGTCCGACTGGGGACTCACCGGCGCTGATGCCGACTTCCGGTGGCGTGGCATCGACGTGGGATCGCCGTTTTCGCATGCGAAGTCGGGCATCCTCTACGTCGCTCGCCACCTGCCGCCGCCGGGCAGGGACGGCACCGGCTCCGCTGAGCAACTCGCCGAGATCGAGGCGCTGGTCTCCGCCGCCCACGGCCGTACGCTGGGCCTCTTCTCGTCGATGCGTGCGGCCGCCGCGGCAGCTGAAGAGATGCGCGAGCGGCTCACCACACCGGTGCTGTGCCAGGGTGACGACGCCACCGCGGCGCTCGTCGAGCGGTTCGCGGCTGAACCCGAAACATCTTTGTTCGGAACGCTTTCGCTGTGGCAGGGGGTGGACGTGCCCGGACCGTCGCTGTCGTTGGTGATCATCGACCGAATTCCGTTCCCTCGTCCCGACGATCCGCTGCTCACCGCGCGACAACGGGCGGTAAATGCCCGCGGCGGTAACGGTTTCATGGCCGTTGCCGCCACCCACGCCGCGCTGCTGCTCGCGCAGGGTGCGGGCCGGCTGCTACGCCGAGTGGACGACAGGGGCGTAGTCGCCGTTCTCGACTCCCGGATGGCGACGGCTCGCTACGGCCGATTCCTCCGAGACTCCCTGCCGCCGTTTTGGTTCACCACCGACCGCCACACCGTGCTGGCAGCGCTTGACCGACTGACGGCCGGCCCAGACGGAGGCCATCTATCCTGACAGCCAACTGGGTCCCTTCTGGACCGGCCGCGAAAGGTAGCCATGAGACGACTGTTCAGCGCCGCCGTCGTTGCGGTCAGCGCCGCCCTGGCGATCAGCGGGTGCACGAACCTGCTCGCGGGGCATCCGGTCTCCATCTTCGCTGACCCGTTCCGGGTGGCCGGCCTGCCGGCGACCGACGGCCCATCGGGATTGCGACCGGATGCCGCTGAGCCGACCCGGCAGGTGGAAGGCACCGACGGCGGCAAAGAGGACGAACTCGCCGTCCAGTCCGTCAGCGATGTCGAGGAGTTCTGGGACGGCGCATACCGCCCTCCGTTGGAGGGCAACTTCCAACCCGCCAGCGCGGTGGTGTCGTGGGACTCGACCGAGTACAGCACCCAACAGTTCTGCGGCAACGACACATACGACTTCGTCAACGCGATCTACTGCTGGGACGACAACAACATCGGCTGGGACCGTGGACAGCTTCTTCCCATGCTTCGCAAGGAGTTCGGTGACATCTCGATCCCGTTGGTGCTCGGCCACGAATACGGGCACGCGGTCCAGCGCCGCGCTCAACTCGCCGGCACAGCGACGCCCTCGTTGGTCGCCGAGCAACAGGCCGACTGCTTTGCGGGCGTGTACATGCGCTGGGTGGCCGAGGGCAAGTCTCCGCGATTCACGATGAGCACCGGGGAGGGGCTGAACAGCGTTCTCGCTACGGTCATTTCGCTTCGCGACCCGGTGCAGTCCGAAGGCGAATCGGATTCGGACGGCGACGAACACGGCTCGGCCTTCGAACGGATCTCGGCCTTTCAGTTCGGTTTCACCGACGGCGCCGGGTCGTGCGTCGCCATCGACGAAGACGAGATCAAGCAGCGCCGCGGAGATCTGCCCGTCGCGCTGACCCAGGACACGACGGGTGAATGGCCGGTCAGCGAGGAATCGGTGAAAGCGATCGTCGACGCGATGACGCTGACGTTCTCCCCCGCGAAACCACCGAGCCTCAGCTTCGACACGTCCGACGCAGACACATGTGCCGACGCGCGCCCGAGCCCGCCGGCGTCCTACTGCCCCGCCACCAACACGATCACCGTGGACCTGCCGCAACTCCAAGAGATGGGCACCCCGAGCGAAGAACGAGGTGGTTTCGGGCTGCCACTAGGCGACAACACCGCCTACTCCGTGCTCGTGTCGCGGTACATGCTGGCCATCCAGAAACAGAAGCAGCCCAGTGTCGTGCTGGACAACGCCGCGGCGGCGCTGCGCACGGCCTGCCTGACCGGTGTCGCGACCACCAAGATGTCGCAACAGATCAACGTCGACGGGCACACGGTCCAGCTGGCGGCCGGCGACCTCGACGAGGCGGTTTCGGGCATGCTCACCAACGGTCTCGCCGCCAGCGACGTCAACGGCGAGTCGGTGCCCTCGGGGTTCTCGCGCATCGACGCGTTCCGTGCCGGGGTGCTCGGCGACGAGGACCGCTGCTTCCAGCGGTATCCGTGATGAGCCTCTCGGGCGAAGAATCAAAAGGCTGATGAGACTCTCGGGCGAAGAATCAAAACGCAGCGTCAGACGGTCTTCGTGACGCCCATCCACGACAGTACCGCGTCGGACTCCTCGGTCTGACGGGTCAGCGTCGCATACGAGCGGATGAACGACTGACCGACGCAGCCGTCGATCTTGACATGGAAGTTGGAGATCATCACCCACGGCTCGTCGCCCTTGAACTCCTTCTTGTCCACCGGGACGATGTTGACGATGCCGGGCTTGAGCCCGATGGTGATCGCGCCGCTGACCGGGAACGACACGATCGGCAGCAATCCCGTCGGCGGGCCGATGAACGGCCCGGTCGTGCCGATGGACGACGTCATGCCTGCGGAGCCGCCCAGGGTGACGCCATTCGAGGTGCTCATGTCGATGCCGCAGCCAATCTGGTAGCCCA
>DASWBF010000366.1:0-2034 GCA_036390735.1 Mycobacterium sp.
CGGCCCGTGCCGGTTTCGACACGCTGCTCGTCACCGTAGACGTGCCAGTGTCCGGGGCCCGGCTGCGAGACATCCGCAACGGCCTGACGATTCCGCCGACGCTCACGGCTCGAACGGTTGTCGACGCGCTGCGGCGGCCGCGGTGGTGGATCGACCTGCTCACCACCGAGCCGTTGATGTTCGCGACGTTGGACCGCTGGCCCGGTACCGTCGCGGAGCTGCTGGACAGCATGTTCGACCCGACCATCACCTTCGGCGACCTGGCCTGGATCAAGTCGCAATGGCCGGGAAAGTTTGTGGTCAAAGGCATTCAGACCATCGAGGACGCCCGCCGGGTGGTAGAGCTCGGCGTCGACGGGATCGTGCTGTCCAACCACGGCGGCCGTCAGCTGGACCGGGCGCCGGTGCCGTTTCACCTGTTGCCCAGCGTCGCAACGGAATTCGGGTCCGATGTCGAGATCGTGCTGGACACCGGCATCATGTCCGGGGCCGACGTGGTCGCGGCCGTCGCACTCGGCGCGCGGTTCACGCTGGTCGGGCGCGCCTATCTGTACGGGCTGATGGCCGGCGGCCGAGCCGGTGTCGACCGCGCGATCGAGATCCTCGCCGGCCAGCTCACGCGGACCATGAAACTGCTCGGTGTGACATGCCTGGAGGAACTGTCCCCGCGGCACGTGACCCAGCTGGTCCGGTCGGTCCCGCGGTCACGGTAGCGCGGGCAGCGCCACGGCGGCGGTCAGCCGTGCAGATGTACCGGTCGCTGCGTGGCCTGCTCGATCCGCATCGACGCGGCCTGGAGCAGCGCGCTGCCCAGCGAGATCAGCGCTCGGGCCGCGGCGATCTCTTCGCCGATCATCGGCCGGCTGGCGTCGGTCGGGTTGCGGTATGCGTCCCCTGTGGCCGCTATCGTCTCTCCGCCGCGCAGCGCAGCCCGCGCCGTCGCGTGGGTGTGGGTCTCGTCCTCGACGAACTTGATCTCCACGGGCCAGATGTTGTCCAAATTCCTGTCGTACATTGCCATCACCTTCCGTCGAACAGAGTGCGCCGATCACGGCCCGCGCACCAGAGCAGAAATGACTGGACGGCGCCTATTCGGCGAGTCGGTTGACGAGCTGGGCGAAGACGTTCGGTAGCCGCGAGGCAGCTGGCACGATGCACGAGCGCACGGGTGGAATTGCGCTGGCGTGCAACACCGCTGCGGTGAGGAAGCGGTAGCGGCGCGACATGCGGCGCCACTGGCGGTCGTAGTCGGCCGGCCGCTCGGCGACGACGCAGTCCACCAACAGCTCGGCGGCACTGAAGGAGATGCCGAGGCCTTCCCCGGTCAGCGCGTCGACGTATCCCGCCGCGTCACCGACCAGGAGAACACGCCCGGCTCTTCGATTTTTCACCTTCTGTCGCAACGGGCCCGCAGCGCGGTCGGGACCGTGTGGGTGCCCGTCGACCCGGTCTTTCAGGACTGGGAATCCGTCGAGGTGTTGGCCGAATCCGCCCCGGCGCGAGGTCAGGACTGCGATGCCGACGCATTCGTCGGACACCGGGGTGACGTACGCTTCGGCGTCGTCGGACCAGTACACCTCGACGTTGTCGCTCCACGGCGTGATCTGGATGTGGCGGCGGATTCCCCACCGGCGCCGGCCGCTTGGCGACGAGGCCAGGCCGAGAGACGCGCGGATCGGCGAGTGCAGTCCGTCGGCAGCGGCAAGGTAGCGGGCGCGGAAGTTGCCGCAGCGAACCGAATTCGCGTCCTGAGTCACCTCGCCGACCTCGTCCTGCACCATCCGCACACCGGCCTTCGTCGCCGCCTCCAGGAGCGCTGCGTGCAAGGCTGTCCTGCGCACGCCGCGCCCGGCTCCCGATCGAAATGCCGCGGTGACACACCGCGTGCCGTCGAGGTAGCTGATCCCGTGGAACGCTTTGCCTTTCGCAGTGACGCCGACGTGGTCAAGTTGTGCGACCGCGTGTGGCATCAGCCCTTCCCCGCAGGCCTTGTCGATTGGCCCGCAGCGTTTTTCGACAACAACGACGTCGAGT
>DASWBF010000367.1:0-2627 GCA_036390735.1 Mycobacterium sp.
GCCATGGTCGGCGATCCGCTGTGGGGAGTGGGCTGCGGCTGGGCGTTTCAGTCCGCGGAATGGCTCAGCGACGCCGTCGCACCGGTCCTGCCCTGTGGCTCGACCCACGAAATCGATTCCGCCGCCAGGCGATACCAGCGCAAGCACCGGCGCAAGCTACGCCTGCACCAGCTCCTGTGCATCGACTTCAGTCAGCACACCGGTGTCAACCCGCTGGTCGATCTCATTGTCGCCGGTGCCGTCCGTGACCCGAAGGTGGCAGAGAAGTTCCTTGACGTCGGTACCCGGAATCGTTCGCCGTTGGCGCTGATTTCGCCGCTGCTGCTGGCTCGAGCGGCGGTGGCCGCCCGGGGCGCTCCGACAGCGACGGCCACCAGATAGCCGGCCCGATCAACGCGAACAGCGCGGGAATCACCAGCGTTCGCACGACGAATGTGTCGAGCAGAATACCCAGTCCCACAATGATTCCCAGCTGTGTCATGACGATCAGCGGTAGCACCCCGAGCACGCAGAACACCGCGGCCAGCACGACGCCCGCGCTGGTGATCACACCGCCCGTCGCCGACACCGCGCGCACCATTCCGTCGCGCGTCCCATGCTCGGGCGTTTCTTCACGCGCCCGGGTCACCAGGAAGATCGTGTAGTCGACGCCGAGCGCCACCAGGAACAGGAACGCGAACAGCGGCGTGCTGTTGTCGAGCGCGGGAAAGCCGAACACGTGGATGCTGGCCCATCCGCCGAGCCCGAGCGCGGCCAACGCGGACAGCACGGTGGCGGCGACGAGCACGGGCGGCGCGAGCACCGCGCGCAACAGCACATACAGCACCAGCAGCACGACCGCGAGGATCGCGGGTATCACCACCAGCCGGTCCCGTGCGGCGGCGTCGCGCACGTCGCGGGCTTGCGCGTCCGATCCACCGACCAGTGCGCCCGGGTCCGCGGCGTGCACCGAATTGCGCAGCGCGTCAATCGTTTCCAATGCCTTACCGGATGCCGGTGCGGCGTCGATGATCACCGACCAGCGGCTCAGGCCCGTCGGCGACTGGCCGGCAGGGGTAGCGGACACGACACCGGGTGTGGTGTCGATCGCCTGCTGCACGGCGTCCGCTCGGCCGCTGTCGGCGACCACGATCGCCGGGTCGGTCAAGCCGCCCGGGAAATGCGTTGCGAGCGTGTCGAATCCGCTCACCGAATCGGCCTTCACGCGGAACTGCTCGGTCTGCGACAGCCCGATCTTGGTGCCCAGCAGGCCACTTGCCAGCACCGCCAACCCCAGGACCGCGACGCCGCCGATCAGAGCCGGTCGCCGCGCGACCGCTTTGGCGACACGGTGCCACGGGCCCGTGTCGACGGTGTCCGGGGTGCCGGGCCGCGGGACGAACGGCCAGAACAGCCGGGTGCCGAACAGCGCCAGCACCGGCGGCAGCACCAGCAGCACGAACACGGCGGCGACCACCAGTCCGGACGCCGCCAGCGCGCCGAGGCTTCGGGTGCTGGGGACGATCGCCAGAAGCAACGTCAGTAGCGCCAGCACGACGGTGGCGTTGCTGGCCACGATCGCCGGCCCCGCCGCGCGCACCGCCCGGCGCAGCGCCTGACGGGGATCGTCGTCGTGCCGCAACTCTTCTCGGTATCGGGAGATCACCAGCAGCGCGTAGTTGGTGCCGGCCCCGAACACCAGCACGCTGGTAATGCCGGACGTCGAGCCGTCGAACGTCAGCCCGGTCGCGCCGGCGACCGCCGTGCCCACCGCCGTGGCCACCTGGTCGGCGAACCCGACGACGGCCAGCGGTACCAGCCACAGCACCGGCGAGCGGTACGTGACGATCAGCAGCACCGCGACCACCAACGCGGTGACGATCAGCAGAGTGACGTTCGCCCCGCTGAACGAGTTCGCGATGTCGGCGCCGAACGCGGGGCCGCCGGTGACATGGGCGGTCAACGTGTCCGGCAACCGGTCGGCCGCGGAGTTGCGCAGCGACTCGACCGCGTCGTTGAGCGCGAAGCCGGACAGGTTGGCGGCGAGGGGGAGCGTCGCGATGGCAGCGCGGCCGTCGTCGGACGTCATCACCGGCGATGGCGCGGCGGCCGACCCGACCGCGGACAGGTCGTCGGGACTGAGCACCGCGCTGTCGGTGCGGGTGACGACGAGGATTGCCGCCGCCTGGTCGCCGCCCGGGAACTGCTTCAGCGCGGCGGCGGCGCGTGCGGCTTCGGCGCTGGTGGGCAGGAACTCGGGAGACTGAGTGCCGGCCTCGTTGGCGCCGGCGAGGCCGATCAACGCGCCGCCGAGCAACGCGACGGCAATCGCGATCAGCCACGAGCGACGAGCGGTGACCACCGCGGCAAGGCGATTCCAGAACACCGTCAGATAATTTCAGATACTTAACAGTTAATCAAATGAACTTGCTCCCGATATGCTGCTGTCGATGACGACGACGGGCCCGGTCTCCCGCGCGGAACTGGAAGAGCAGATCTCCGCCGACATCCGCGCGCTGTCCGCGGAGTCCGACCAGATCGGTCGCCTGTTCGCATCGCGACACGACTTGAGCCCCAACGACTTTCGCGCTCTGCTGCACGTGATGGTCGCTGACACTGCGGGCAGTCCACTTACGTCGGGCGAACTC
>DASWBF010000368.1:0-2303 GCA_036390735.1 Mycobacterium sp.
GCCAGCACTTGCGGAGTCAAGCCGGGTATCTCGGGGATCAGCACCACGCCGGGGCCTTCGCCCTTGCGGTACACGTCATGCGTGATGCCCTCGGCGGTGAACGGGGCCGCGGTCCAGCCGGTGAGGTCAGCTTCCGGTGCGGTCATCGGTCTCCTATCGCGCGGGCCTCGGGCTAATTGCCTACTGTCGCAGGCAGTGGCTGCTGCGACTGCGTGGCCGCGGCCAGCGTACGGAATTCGTCTGGGCTCGCGGCACCCGTTATCGCAATCTGCGCCGGTCCGGTCGGCCCGTCGAGCCGTGTCGTCCACACCGGTCGGGTACCTTCGCCGCCTTCGTATACCACCCAGGAGACGACTGTGCCGGATGTCGCCGGCCCGGCGGCTCCGGCGACGTTCTGCGCGCCGGTCGGCACAACACCGCTGTAGATCTCTTCCACGAGCTTCTGTTCGTCGGCGTTGCTCTGCGTCAGGCTGAGGTACATGCCGCTGGGCGCCAGGTACCCGACCGTCGAGATCACTGCGCGCTCCCACGTGCCCGTCGCC
Organism: Mycobacterium sp.; assembly: GCA_036390735.1. Taxonomy (GTDB): domain Bacteria; phylum Actinomycetota; class Actinomycetes; order Mycobacteriales; family Mycobacteriaceae; genus Mycobacterium. The sequence goes on from DASWBF010000368.1 coordinate 543, forward strand.
GGGTTCTTGCGCCCCTGCTCGATGCTGCCGCGCCGGCCGGAGTTCGCGTGCCAGCCGTCGGGCAGCTGCGGCAGCCGGACCGGGAACCCGAGCTGGGCGGCATCGGCGCGCAGCGCCGCGGGCGCGTCGTACTCCGGCGCCGGACCGGTCTTCGGCCCGCGCGCCTGGAACGAACACATGCCCGCCAGGCCCGCCAGCACGATGCAGGCCACCACCAGCGGCGCCAGCGACCAGAACATGTCGCGGCCGTCCTGCAGCAACCGCGGCTTCGGCTCCCTCGGGACGGGCCCCGGCTGGCTAGTCACGGCGCTAGTATCCCAGCTGGTTATCGACCACCGCCTTCTGGGACAATCGCCGCATGCCTGAACCCCGCCGCCGGGAAGCGCCCGACCGTAACCTCGCCCTCGAACTCGTCCGGGTCACCGAGGCGGGCGCCATGGCCGCGGGCCGCTGGGTAGGCCGCGGCGAGAAGGAGGGTGGCGACGCCGCCGCGGTCGACGCGATGCGTGAGCTGGTCAACTCGGTGTCGATGCGCGGTGTCGTGGTGATCGGCGAGGGCGAGAAGGACAACGCCCCGATGCTCTACAACGGCGAGGAGGTCGGCAACGGCGACGGCCCGGACTGCGACTTCGCCGTCGACCCGATCGACGGCACCACATTGTTGAGCAAAGGGTTGTCGAACGCGATCTCGGTGCTGGCGGTGTCCGAGCGCGGCACCATGTTCGACCCGTCCGCGGTGTTCTACATGAACAAGATCGCCGTCGGGCCCGAGGCCGTCGACGCGATCGACATCACCGCCCCGATCGGCGAGAACATCCGCCAGGTCGCCAAGGCCAAAAACGTGTCCGTGTCGGATTTGACGGTGTGCATCCTGGATCGCCCGCGGCACAAGCAGCTGATCGCCGACGTCCGTGCCGCCGGCGCCCGCTGTCGGTTGATCACCGACGGCGACGTGGCCGGCGCGATCTCGGCATGTCGGCCCAACACCAGCACCGACATGCTCGCAGGTATCGGCGGCACTCCGGAAGGCATCATCGCCGCGGCCGCGATCCGCTGCATGGGTGGCGCGATCCAGGGCCAGCTTGCACCCAAGGACGACGACGAACGGCAGATGGCCATCGACCGCGGCTACGACCTCGACCAGGTCCTCAGCACAGAGGATCTGGTGTCCGGAGACAACATTTTCTTCTGCGCCACGGGCGTCACCGACGGCGACCTTCTCAAGGGTGTCCACTATTACAGCGGCGGCTGCACGACCCAGTCGATCGTCATGCGCAGCAAGTCCGGCACCGTCCGGATGATCGAGGCCTACCACCGGCTGTCGAAGCTGAACGAGTACTCGGCGATCGACTTCACCGGCGACAGCAACGCCATCTACCCGCTCCCCTGACCATCAATTAGTAAGGGAACCATGACCGACACTGCCGTCGAGAAGGCCACTGACGCAGACGAATACCGTATCGAGCGCGACACCATGGGTGAGGTCCGGGTACCCAAGGATGCGTTGTGGCGCGCGCAGACACAGCGAGCGGTGGAGAACTTCCCAATTTCGGGCCGCGGGCTCGAGCGCGCGCAGATCCGGGCGCTCGGTCTGCTCAAAGGCGCTTGCGCGCAAGTGAACAAGGACCTCGGGCTGCTCAACGCCGACAAGGCCGACGCGATCATCGCTGCGGCCGCCGAGATCGCCGACGGCCAGCACGACGACCAGTTCCCGATCGACGTGTTCCAAACCGGTTCCGGCACAAGCTCGAACATGAACAC
>DASWBF010000369.1:0-3505 GCA_036390735.1 Mycobacterium sp.
GCATGCAAACGACCGTGCCCTCGTCGGCACACGCCCGCCACAACGGATCCCAGTGGTCCTGGTAGATGCTCGGCAGGCCCAGGTCGTACGGGCTGGACGAGAACGTCACCGCGTGGCAACGCTTGGCAGCCACCCGGCGCACCTCGGCCGCGGTGGCCTCGGGATCCCACATCATCGGCAGCGCAAGCGGAATCATACGGCCCGGATAGGTTCCGGCCCACTCGTCGATGTGCCAGTCGTTGTAGGCGCGCACCATCACTGCCGCCTGGTCACGATTCTGTGTTCCCATGAACAATTGGCCGCAGAACCGGGGGAACGACGGAAAGCACATCGATCCCAGCACGCCGTTGGCGTTCATGTCCTTGACCCGGTCGTGAATGTCGTAGCAGCCCGGTCGAATTTCCTCGATGCAGGTGGGCTCCATCCCGAACTCGCTTGGCGGGCGACCCGCTACCGCGTTGAGCGCCGTGTTGAGGATCTCCTGGCCCTCGTAGCGCCATGCCATCGTCCCGTCGTCGCGCCGGACGAAGCGCGGTGCCTTGTCCTGGTACTTCTTCGGGACCCGGCCCTCGAACATGTGCGCCGGTTCGATGACGTGGTCATCGACACTGACCAGGATCAGATCATCGACGTTCATGTGTCCTCCTCATTCAAGACAGGCGCTCAATCGGCAAGGCGCCCAGTTCAATCCATCAGGTCGAGCATCAGTCGGTGACCGAGTTCGGACTCCTCGATCCAGGGTGCGTTGGCCTCCAGCGCCGCCGTCCACACGTCGACGGCACGGGCGGAGTCACGGCCGGACGCGGCCGAGACGAACTCCGAAAACAGCGCCTGGGTGTTGCGGTTGGTTGTGCTCACCCACGGCAGCCCTTTCGCATCGGCGGTGACCGCCGGCTCCACACCGACACGGACCCAGTGCAAGATCTCGGCGATGACGGTCAGCGCCGGGTTCTTGACGGCAGCGAACGCGAGCATCTGCGTCTCGCGTAGCTTCGTCACGAACCGGGCGGTGTCCTCAGTGGTGGCCGCGAGCTCGGAATCTGTAACAGCCAGCGCCTTAAGCTGTTTGGTGCCGATGCGGGAGGCGACCAGACCCATGATGGCGGGTTCGACGAGCTGAAGGGCCCGGTAGAAGTCGGCGAGCGTCGTGCCGCGCGCCTCCAGCACGATGCCGGCGAGCTGCGCGGCCACTCGGGTGGAGGGTGTGCGGATGGTGGCCCCATTCCGGTCCCCGGTGCGCAGGTCGAGCAGGAACTCCATCTCCAGGATCCGCAGCGCTTCTCGCAATGTGGGTCGCGAGATCCCGAATTCGTCGGCCAACTCTGCCAGTGGCGGCAGCCGGTCGCCCTCGCCGAGTCGGCCTTCGGCGATACGGGAACGGATCTCGGTGGCCACGACCGCTGCACGCCGCGGCGTCGGCTCGGCGCCCGACTGTCGGGCCTGGGCCCGCCACAGCGGCGCCATGTCGATGGGCTGCCGGCTGACGTTGCGACTGACCAGCATCCGGCTGGTGGTGAAAAGGTAATCGCTCCAAGTCTTTTGGGCCAACGACATGTCGCGACGGCGGGCGGCATCCAAAAATGCGCTGTGGCTGACGATCACCCGCCGGGCAATGCGCTCCGCCAGCACCGCATCGTCGCTACCGATCGCCGAGTAGACCTGGCCGGCGTAGATATCGCGGAAGACACCGGCGATGACGGCGAGGGTCCGGTTACCCGAAAGTTCGGTGACGGCCTGGTCGAATGCGGTCATTGCCGTGACGAACGACAGCGGATCGGCCTCCGCGGCCCGCTCGGCGTCGTGCAGAGCGACGAGGGAGTCGAGATCCTCGTATCCAGCCCGGATGGCGACTTGTTCAGCGGCCGGGGGCTCGACCACCGACCGGGCCTCTTCGATGTCGGCCAGGGTGGTCCTGCGCAACTGCAACAACAGCGCCACATACCGGCCCACCGCTTCCAGACCGGGCCGGCGGACGACCGCACCGCCACCGCGGCCGCGCCTAATCTCCACGAGCTGCTGGGACTCCAGAATCCTCAGCGCTTCCCGCAGCGTCTCCCGGGAGATCCGCAGGCGCGCTGTGAGCTCGGCCTCCGACGGCAGCTGCTGGTCGGCCGCGAGCTGCCCGTTGAGAATTTGACGCCGTAGGTCAGCGGCCAGCAGGTGGGACACCTTCTGAGTGTTGCGTCGCGGGATGGCGCGCCAGACGACGTCGTCGGCACGGCGCTCTACTTTGGATTCAGGTGACTCAGTCATGATGCCGTCAATACCATTGCGCCGCATTGCGGGTACACCCCGCTGGTTACGACGGCGACTCGCGCGTCAGGAACCTGCCGGTCCTCGCATTGGCCCCTAAGTTGGAGCACCGCCTCGTTTAAGAAGCCGATGCCGTGCAGGCGTCCTTCGGCGAGCTGGCCTCCGGCGGTGTTTAGAGGGAAATCGCCGCCCGGCGCGATCCGGCTGCCGTCGCCGACCCAGTCACCAAACTCGCCCCGACCGCAGACGCCCAGCGCCTCGAGCCAGGCCACGGTCACCGGAGTGAAACCGTCGTAGACCTGGGCGACATCGACGTCGGCCAGCGTCACCGACGACCGCTGCCAGAGCCGGTTCGCGCAGTCGACAGTTGCGCCGTAGAGGAAGTCGGAGTCAAAGATCCAGTCGGCTCCCCAGCCTGTGGCGTAGGTCATGGCGTCGACCAGCACGGCCGGCTGACGCAGATCCGCGGCGCGTTCGGCGGTGGTGATGACGGTGGCGGCCGCGCCGTTGACGGGGTAGTCGCAGTCCAGCACGCGCAGCGGGTCGGCGACCATCCGCGACGACAGATAGTCCTCAATCGTCACTTCGTCACGCAGCACCGCGCGCGGGTTCAGCGCAGACCAGCGTCTGGCGTTGACGGCGATGCGCCCGAAATCCTCTTCGGGACGGCCGTATTCGGCCATCCAGCGTTGCTTCTTCAACGCGAGCAGGACGAGGATGCCGCCCAGATAGCCGTACGGGGTGAGGAACTGGTCGCGCCCGCCCACTGTCTCCGGACCGCTGGCAACACCCCCCTGGTGGCCAGCGGCGCGAGTAAGGCACCTGAAGACGAGCGCCGTCTCGCACGCACCCGAGGCGACGGCCATGACGCCGGCCAGCGCACCCGCCAGCCCCGATGGGTTGGAGGGCATGATGTCGGCGAAGGCGGCCAAATCCGGCACCCCGAGCAGCCGAGCCATGTCCTGCGCGCCCGGGGATTCGGGCCCGAACTTGTACTCGAAGATCCCGTCGATATCGGTGGCCCCCAGACCGGCATCGGACAGCGCGACCTTGGCCGCGGTCAGCGCGAGATTCCTCGGATCGGGTGCACCGGTGCGGCTCAGGTGTGAATACCCGACACCGGCGATGGCGACAGGGCGCGTCAGCGAGCTCACGTGGCCGTCTCCGACAGTCTGAACTGCGGCAGCGTGACCCCGCCGCGGTCCTCGAATACGACCTCGACCGGCATGCCGCATGCCAGCACTGTCCCGGC
>DASWBF010000370.1:0-9680 GCA_036390735.1 Mycobacterium sp.
GGTTGATCACCGGAGGAGGGGGACTGGGCGGCGGCGGCAACGACGCGCCCAAGCTCGGCGGTATCACGATGCGTCCCACCCAGTCCGGCAGCGAGAACGGGTTGAAGGCCGTCGGCGCCAGTTGGACATCCGCCGCAAGCCGAATGCTGGGCGCGGCCATAGGCTCAGGCGCGGGCGGCTGTACCGACGGCGTGAACGCAATCGCACTGGCTGTGATGACTGCGGCACCGGCTGTCGCTGCCTTCTTTGCAAACGCCTTCATGTTCGGATCCCCTCGATCGCCTTATCGCGTGTGACCCTATCCGGTGAGCGGGTCTGTCCGCAGCAAAACTTGCAGACGAAAGAATTTACGCGCCGCGCCCTTTGCGAGCGGCGCGGCGGTCCCACCACGCCACCGTCAACCCGGCCGTCAGCAACACGACGAGCCCCACCAGCCAGGGCCACCCGCCGTGCCGATGCACCCATCCGGCGAGCGCGCCCTGCAGCCGCCCGGCGGCAACCACCACGGGGTCACGGGGGTTTCCGTTGGCCTCGAACAGCCGCACCTCGTACACGCCGTAGTACCCGACGTAGAGCCCGACGATCACCAGCAGCGCGCCACTGAGCCGGTTGACAGCGGGCAAGATCCGCTGCAGACGGTCTGCCAGCGCCGAACTCGCGAACGCCGTCGCGACGGCCAGCACGCCGACCACCAATGTGATTCCGGCGGCGTAAGCGAGATACACGGCCACACCGCCGAGAACCGTCTCACCGCGCAGACTCGCCCCGGTGACCGCCAGGAATGGGCCGACCGTGCACGACAGCGACACGATCGCGTAACTCACTCCGTACCCGAACATCGAGCCCAGCCGGGCAGTCGGCGCCCACCGCGCGCCGCGGCCAAACCAGCTGGGCATCGCCAGCTCGCGACCCGCCACAAGCCAAATACCAAGTGCCACAAGCACTATGCCGATCACCGCGGTGACATACGGCAGATAGCGTTGCAACGTCGAGGCGGCCGACACCGTCAGCAGCCCGAACAGCCCGAACACCGCGACGAAGCCCACCGCCATCGCGGCCGTCGCCGCCAGCGCGCGGCCCAGCGCTGCAACACGGCCAGCGTCTTGGCCGCGAACCACCAAGGCGAGGTACGCGGGCAGCATCGCGAATCCGCACGGGTTCAGCGCCGCCACCAGACCAGCAGCGAAGGCCAAGCCCACCAGGTCTTGGTTCACTTCGGCCGGCGGTCTACGCCGTGAGCGCCGCCACTCGGTCGGCAAGCTCCTGCTCGGGCATCGCGGCGGTCGGATTGTTCACGAAAGTCGATGAGCCGTCCGCCCGGTAGAACACGTAGGCCGGCTGCCACGGCACCTCGTAGCGCGCCCAGATGGATCCGTCGGCGTCGTTGAGGTTCGTGAAGTTCAGACCGTATTTGGACACGAAGCTCTGCATCTGCCCAACGTCGGACCGTGCGGCGATTCCGACGAACGTCACGTTGGGATGCGACGCGGCCACTTGGCTAATCCCAGGTGCTTCGGCATTGCAGAACGGGCACCACGGCGTCCAGAACCACAGCACGGCCGGCTTGCCTTGCAGGGTGGCCCCGTTGAACGGCGCGCCGGACAGCGTGGTTCCGGTGAAGTTCAGCCGGTCATCGGCAATCGCTCTCGGTGAAGCGCTCAACCCGAACACCAGGGCGGTCACGGCCAAGGCCATCGCGAGCGAGGTCACTAATCTCGAGAGCCGACCGGTCATGACATCCCCTCCAGTCAAAAAAGTGCCCTAGGTCACAGTAGTGACCCGAATACCCGGCGTGAAAGGTTCATTCGGTGCCGACGCTGTTGTGGTTTCGCCGCGATCTGCGACTGCGGGACCTGCCGCCCCTGTTGGACGCCGCCGGCGACGGGGCCGACGTGCTGGCGTGTTTCGTGCTCGACCCTCGGCTGGAGGGGTCGTCGGGACGGCGGCGGCTGCAATTCATGTGCGACTCGCTGCGGCAGCTGCGTAACGGCCTCGACGGCCGGTTGTTCGTCACCCGTGGACGGCCAGAAGAGCGAATTCCGGTCATTGCCAACGAAATTGGCGCCTCGGCGGTGCACATCACGGAGGACTTCACGCCGTTCGGCCGCCGCCGCGACGAACGGGTGCGTGACGCGCTCGGGGACATACCGGTGCACGCGACGGGCTCGCCGTACCTGGTGTCTCCGGGCCGCGTTACCAAGGACGACGGCAACCCGTACAAGGTGTTTTCGCCCTTCTTGGACCGATGGCGCGACGTCGGCTGGCGCGCGCCGGCCCGTTCGAGCGCCAAGTCGGCCCGCTGGATGGACCCCGCAGGCCTGCCGGGCGCGGTGGAGATTCCCGATCCCGGCGTCGACATCGACATCAAGGCCGGTGAGCAAGCGGCTCTGCGACAGTGGGCGCGCTTTCGCGATCGCGTTCTCGACGACTACGCCGAGGACCGCAACCGACCGGACAAGGACGGCACCAGCCGCATGTCGGCGCACTTGAAGTTCGGCACCATCCATCCGCGGACCATCGTCGCGGATCTGGACGCTCGCCGCAAAGGTCACGCAGCTTACTTGCGGGAGTTGGCTTTTCGCGATTTCTACGCGTCGGTGCTCTATCACTGGCCGGACAGCGGGTGGTGGAACTGGAACCGCAATTTCGACGCGATCGACGTCGACACCGGCCCAGCCGCCAAGAAGCTGTTCGAGGCGTGGAAGGCCGGCACCACAGGTTTTCCGATCGTCGACGCCGGCATGCGGCAGTTGCGCGAAACCGGCTTCATGCACAACCGGGTTCGGATGATCACCGCCTCGTTTCTCGTCAAGGACTTGCACCTGCCGTGGCAGTGGGGCGCACGCTGGTTCCTGGAGCAGCTTGTCGACGGCGACATGGCCAACAACCAGCACGGCTGGCAGTGGTGCGCCGGCTGCGGCACCGACGCCGCGCCGTACTTTCGCGTGTTCAACCCGACCACGCAGGGCGAAAAGTTCGATCCCTCAGGCGAGTACATCCGCCGGTGGGTGCCCGAGCTCGACAGCGGCGACTACCCCGAGCCGATCGTCGACCACGCCCGCGAACGCAAGGAAGCGCTGCGCCGCTACGGTCAGATCAGCTGAGGCTCGTATGCCAGAATGTCGGGCATGGCCAGCACCGAGGTTGAACGACGCACCGGAGTCGACGTCGCGGACGTACCGTCCGCCGAATGGGGGTGGAGCGGCGACGCACCCCGGCTGTGGCGTTGGGTCGGCATCGTCATCGCCGTATTCCTGTTGGCGATGATGCGCGGCAATCACGTGGGCTGGGTGGAGAACTGGTTTCTCATCGCGATCGCGGCGCTGATTCTGGGGTTCGTCGCCCGCGACTGGTACCTGCGCCGTAAGGGCCTCAGCCGCTAGCTTTCGGCCGCCAACTGTCCGCACGCGGCGGCGATCTCGCGGCCTCGGGTGTCGCGCACGGTGCACGACACTCCGTGTGCGCGGACGCGTCGGACGAACTCCCGCTCGGCTGGTTTGGGGCTGGCGTCCCAGCGGCTGCCCGGCGTCGGGTTCAGCGGAATCAGGTTGACGTGCACCAGCGGGCCGAGCGCGGCGTGAAGCCGCTTGCCGAGCAGATCCGCCCGCCACGGCTGGTCGTTGATGTCGCGGATCAGCGCGTACTCCACCGACACCCGCCGGCCCGTCGCGTCGGCGTAATAGCGCGCGGCGTCCAGCGCCTCGGCGACGTTCCAGCGGTTGTTCACCGGCACCAGGGTGTCGCGCAACTCGTCGTCGGGTGCGTGCAGCGACAACGCCAGCGTCACACCCAGACCCTCGTCGGCGAGCTTGCGGATCGCGGGCACCAGCCCCACCGTCGACACCGTCACCGAGCGCTGCGAGATCCCGAAACCGTTCGGCGGCGGATCGACGATGCGGCGCACCGCGGCCAGCACGCGGTTGTAGTTGGCCAGCGGCTCGCCCATCCCCATGAAGACGACGTTGGAAAGCCGTGAACCGATGTCTCGCATGTATGCCGCCGCGGAGCGCACCTGCTCCACGATTTCGGCCGTCGACAGGTTGCGGGTCAGCCCGGCCTGCCCGGTCGCACAGAACGGACACGCCATGCCGCACCCCGCCTGCGAGGAGATGCACACGGTGGTGCGCTGCGGATACCGCATCAGCACGGACTCGAAAGCAGTGCCATCAGGCGTGTGCCACAACGTCTTTCGGGTCAGGCCGTCGTCGCATTCGATCTCGCGCGCCGGGGTGAGCAACGGCGGGAAGATCGCGTCGGCCACCGTTTCCCGCACCGCGGCAGGCAGGTCGGTCATCTGCCGCGGGTCGGCGATCAGCCGTCCGTAGTACTGGTGCGCCAATTGCTTGGCCCGGAACGCGGGCAGCCCGACCGCGGCGACGGCGTCGACGCGGCCCGCTTCGTCGAGGTCGGCAAGGTGCCGCGGCGGACCAGCGTTGGACATGTCAGGTCGCAAGCAGGGTCAGCACGATCCAGCCGGCGACGGCCGAAGGCAGCATCGCGTCGATGCGGTCCATCAGGCCCCCGTGGCCTGGTAGCAGCGTGCCCATGTCCTTGATACCGAGGTCACGCTTGACCTGAGACTCGACCAGGTCGCCGAGCACGCCGGTGATCACCAAGAGCAGGCCCAGCGGCACGCCAACCCACCACGGCTTGTCGAGCAGGATCGTCACCGACAGCACAGCGGCAGCGATCCCGAACAGGAGCGACCCGCCGAGTCCCTCCCACGATTTCTTCGGGCTGATCGCCGGCACCATCAAATGCTTGCCGAACAGCACGCCCGCGGTGTAGCCGCCGATGTCGGCGAAGACGACGGTCGCGATGAGCGCGAAAACTCTTGCGCCACCGTGATCTTGGCGGATCAACAGCGCACTGAAGCTGGCGAACAACGGGATCCACGTCGCCAACAACACCGTGGCCGAGATGTCCCGGAGGTAATTGACCGGCTGCTCGTTGAGGCCTTGGCCGACCAGCCGCCACACCATGCAGACGACGACGGCGGCGCCGTAGCCCATCAGCGCCCCAGCGGGCCCGAGGGGCCACGCCAGCCACAGAATGGCCTGGCCACCGATCAGCAAGGCCACGATCGGAATCGCGTAGCCCGCCTCTCGTAGCCGGCGCGTCACCTCATGGGTGGCGATCGGAATCGCGACCGCGAGCACACCGAACCATGCGTGCGGGACGAACAGCAGGACTCCGATCGCCATCGCGCCCAGCACGACGCCGACGCCGATCGCAGCGGGCAGATTGCGGCCAGTGCGTGAGGTCTTGGGTGCGTCGCCCTGGCCGGGGGCGCCGGTGTCGGTTTCTGCCACGGAATTCGGTCGCTGCTGGGTCCGTCTAGACCTCAAGCAGCTCGCCCTCTTTGTGCTTCACGAGATCGTCGATCTGCTCGACGTACTGGTGCGTGGTCTTTTCGAGGTCCTTCTCGGCGTGCTTGACCTCGTCCTCGCCGGCCTCGCCGCCCTTGCGGATGCGGTGCAGCTCTTCCATCGCCTTGCGACGGATGTTGCGCACCGACACCCTGGCGTCCTCGCCCTTCGACTTGGCCTGCTTGACCAGGTCGCGGCGCCGTTCCTCGGTGAGCTGTGGGATCGCCACCCGGATCACGTTGCCGTCATTGGTCGGGTTGACGCCGAGGTCGGAGTTGCGGATCGCCTTCTCGATCGCGCCCAGCTGCGACTGCTCATACGGCTTGATCACGACGAGCCGCGCCTCCGGCACGTTGATGCTGGAGAGCTGCGTGATCGGAGTCATCGCGCCGTAGTAGTCGATGGAGATGCGGGCGAACATGCCGGGGTTGGCGCGACCGGTGCGAATCGACGCCAGGTCGTCGCGGGCCACGGCAACGGCCTTTTCCATCTTCTCTTCGGCCTCGAAGAGGGTCTCGTCGATCACGGCATTCTCCCTCAGGTGGTGACCAGTGTTCCGATCTTCTCACCTGCGACGGCCCGGGCGATATTGCCGTCGATGAGCAGGTTGAAGACCAGGATCGGCATGCCGTTGTCCATGCAGAGGCTGAAGGCGGTGGTGTCGGCCACCCGCAGCCCGCGGTCGATGACCTCCCGGTGGGTAATCTCGGTGAGCAACTCGGCGTTCGGGTTGTAGCGCGGGTCGTCGGTGAAGACGCCGTCGACGGCCTTGGCCATCAGAACCACGTCGGCGCCGATCTCCAGTGCGCGCTGCGCCGCGGTGGTGTCGGTGGAGAAGTACGGCAGGCCCATGCCGGCGCCGAAGATCACCACCCGGCCCTTCTCGAGGTGGCGACGCGCGCGCAGCGGAATGTACGGCTCGGCCACCTGTCCCATCGCGATGGCCGTCTGAACCCGGGTGGCGATGCCCTCTTTCTCCAGGAAGTCTTGCAGCGCAAGGCTATTCATGACGGTGCCGAGCATGCCCATGTAGTCGGAACGCGTGCGTTCCATGCCGCGCTGCTGAAGCTGCGCTCCGCGGAAGAAGTTGCCGCCGCCGATCACGACGGCCACCTGGACGCCGCTGCGGACGACCTCGGCGATCTGGCGGGCCACCAGGTGGACGACGTCGGGGTCGAGCCCGACCTGCCCGCCGCCGAACATCTCACCGCCGAGCTTGAGCAGCACCCGCCGGTAAGGCGGCCGCTCCGGCGGTGGCGGTGGTGGAATTGCCGCCTCCGGCGGCGGTGATGACGCGCCGTTGAACTCCGCCATCAGCCTCCTTCATCCGCCTCGCATGAGAGAGCCATCGGAGGCAGTCGGCCCACGACGGCAGTCTCATCCTGCCTCATCAACGCCGCCCGATGGACCGGGGTCGGACGATTCGTCCCTAAGTCGGCTCGTCTACTTCGTCGTCCGCGAGCATTCGTTCTGGGTGGAAGTGGTGTTGGTTCGCCGTTGTCCGCGGTCCACGTCCCTGAGCCGCAATATGCATCGGAGACACCCCGTTGCGTGGTTAGCCGAATGGGCAGTGCGGCGTTCACGAGGGACGGATACTAAGGCGCGCTGTGTCGGCGGTGGCCAGACCCCGGAAGTCATACGGCGAAGACGGCGGGAGACGGACTTGTGTTGCGGTCACGAGTTGAAGCGTTCCTTGTGGAATCGGCGTGAGACGCGTCCATGACCACTCAATCACCCGGTCCGCCTGTCGATGATCCGCAACGTGGCGGCGGGACTCCGTTCGGCCAGTATCGACTGATCAACTTGCTGGGCCGCGGCGGCATGGGCGAGGTATGGCGCGCCTATGACACTGTCACCGAGCGCGTCGTCGCGCTGAAACTCCTTCCGCCGCACTTTGCAGAAGACAGCGTGTTCAAACAGCGCTTCCGCCGGGAAGCCCACGCCGCTGCGCAGCTAAACGAGCCGCATGTGGTGCCTATTCACACCTACGGGGAGATCAACGGACGCTTGTTCGTGGATATGCGGCTGATCGAGGGACGCGATCTTGACGTTGTGCTGGCCGAGGGGCCGCTGTCCCCAGAGCGAGCGGTGCTGATCATCGAGCAGGTGGCCAGGGCAGTCCATGCCGCGCACAAGGTCGGGTTGGTGCATCGGGATATCAAGCCGTCCAACATTTTGCTCGACGACCACGACTTTGCGTACTTGATCGATTTTGGGATCGCGCGCGCCGCAGGCGACACCGGCTTGACGGCGACCGGCGGGCTGATCGGCACCCTGCGCTACATGGCGCCCGAGCGGTTCGGCAGCGCCGGGGCCGATGCCCGCTCCGACATTTACGCGCTGGCCTGTGTGCTATATGAGTGCCTGACCGGCAGCCGCCCATTTCCCGGTGAGAGCCTGGAACAGCAACTGGCCGGGCATCTGGCGGTCGCGCCGCCGCGACCGTCGCACAACCACTTCGGCGTGCCGGCCGAGTTAGATGCCGTGATTGCCACCGGCATGGCCAAAGACCCCGGCGCGCGCTATCCCACCTCTGTCGAGTTGGCTCGAGCGGCACGCGACGCGATCACTACGCCGCTTTCTCGCCCGGCACCGACCATTCCGCCGCAGCCACCGACCATGCCCGCACCAATGCGATTGACCACGCCTCGGGATGGGCCGCCGACGAATCGTCCCCAGCCGCAACGCCCGCCACCGTCACGTCCGTATCCGGGCCCTGTCTGGCAGCCACCGCCGTCTGCTCAACCATCCATCGAGCAGCCAGCCATACAGCCAGCCATATAGGTGGCGTCGGCACCCAGGCCGCCGTCCGCCTCGGCCCGTCGATTGCGTTGGATCCTGCCTGCGGCCGCCCTGGCCGCCACGTTGTTGGTTGTTGGGGGTTTTGTCATATGGCAACGCACTCGCCCGTCGACCACCTCAGCGACATCGGCGACCACCACATCTATATCGGCGACCACCGCATCTGCCATCCCTACCGTCGACTTCCGCAGCTGGCAACCGTTCGGCGGCATCGACGCGCAAGTCAGCGGAGACGGTCGGTCGGTTGTTCTCGACACGCACGACACCACCGAGAACTGGAAGGCAGTATGGTCAGGCCTCATCGCGCCCGGACCGCCACAATGCAGTACCCGCATAACAGGACAGGCCCGCGACATCAACCACACTCTCGCTGCCGCAGGAGGATTCGGTATCGGCCTGACGACAATACAGACGGACTCTTCCGGCCAAGAAGCCGCTTTCGGCTCGGCGGTGCAGTACGACTTCGGCTTGGGGGGCTATTTCGCCGTGCGTTACCCAACCGCTGAGTCATACGGCCTCGTCGCAGCGCCACTTGACCATGAATGGCACAACTTTGATGTCACGATCGACGAGCAGGGCTGGATTACAGCTCAGATCGACGGAAAGACAGCCGTACATGCCAAGGGCGCCGCGGTATGTGGGCTGCCGACGCTCCGCGTTTGGGCTGGCTCCGCAGAATTCCGGGAGTTTTCCGTACAGCCGTGAGTGGCGGGCCCGCGCCGATTTCACACTTCGGGGCTGACCGGAAGTGCGTCCTGAATGCGCCGCCATGGCCGGGCCTCTTCCAGCTCGTACGCTAACTCGAGAAGGCGGCGTTCCTGACCGTGCGCGGCCGTGAACATCATCCCGACCGGCAGCCCTGCCGCCGATTCCGCAAGCGGCAGCGAGATCGCCGGATCCCCGGTGGCGTTCTGCAGCGGCGTGAACGCGACCCAGTCGACGAGCCGGTCGATGATCTGCTGATAGTCGGCGCCGGGATCGAAGTGCCCGATCGCCGGCGGTGGCTCGGCCACCGTCGGCGTAAGCACGGCGTCGTAGGTTCGGAATAGCCGAGCCGTTCGCCGTCGCATCACCGAAAGCCGCGCGATCGCCAGCGGCAGCCGGTGCATGTTGCGGGCGGCGTGCCGCTCGAAGCCCAGCGTCAGGTTGTCCAGCTTGCTCCGGTCGAAACTTGCCCCGAACATCCGCCGCCCGTTGCGCACCAACGCAAAACCGAGAAACCCGTAGTACAGCATGAAGTCGTCCGCGAAATAGGCTGGCACGGACGGACTGTCGAGATGATGGACCCGGTGTCCAAGTTCCTCCAGCAGCGCGGCTGTCTTCAACGTCAACTCGCGCACTTCAGGCGAGGACTCACGGAATATCGACCGGGTGACCACCGCAATGGTCAGCCTTTCGGTACCCGGACGAGTGATGTCACCGATCGGCGGCAGCTTGCGGCTGCGCCAAAACTGCTCGGCCACACGGTAAAATGCCGCGGTGTCCCGCACTGAGCGTGTCACCACGCCG
>DASWBF010000371.1:0-4711 GCA_036390735.1 Mycobacterium sp.
GCCCGGCGCATCACCGCCTCGGTGGTGGCCCAGCGGATCGCGGCGTCGGACTCCGCGGAGCCATCGACGCCAACCAAAATGCCGGTCCTGCGTGTGGATTGGGCCATCTCACTCTCCTGAATCCGCGACTTCGATCTTCAAATAACGGTCGATCCCGAATCGTTGAAACGCGCGTCGACGCCTGGGGGACAACTGGCTGGCGGCCGCCTCCGCGTCGATGACGACCGGGTGGACAACCTGGCAGGTCTGGCCACCCGCCTGGATGGTTGCACGGTCGGCGGCCAGCACGTCGCGAAGCCAGTCGACGCCGGTTCCGTACGGCAGCGGCACGATGAACCCACCGGCCACCCGGTCGGCGACCACCGGCGTGGCGTATTCCTTACCGGTGCGACGGCCGGTATGCCGAATCACACCGGCGTACCAGTGTTTTCGCCCCGCCATGCGCATCATGACCGGGTTGAGCGCGTGCTTGTTGAAAATGCGCACCGCATCGCGAGCCCAGGTCATCGGCTCTCATGCCTGATCGATGACTGCACCGACGCGGCGCGGGACCGGGCCCGCTCGTCGGCCGCCTCCTGCTCCTCCGGTGTGACGATCAGTGCGTCGGGACCGGGAAAGACGATGGCCACGTGGTCGGTGGCGAGCCACCGCACAACGTAGGGTGGCGAGCCGTCGGCGGAATGCACCTCTTCGATGAGTCCACGCTGATCCGGCTTGTCCACCTTGGTCCCCTTGATCACCAGCCAGTCGCCGACTCTCGCCCTCATATGTACCTCCCAAACTCAGTGGCGGATCTTCATGACTTCGCTCAACGGGCGCCGCGGCGTGGGCGCTGGCCGTTCTTCGAGAGCCGGTGCCTGCCCGACGCGAATCAACACCTGCGGGAAACCGCCGCCGCCGACGAGGTTTTCGATGACTTCTCGGCTTTCCGCCAACTCGGTGACGGCTGTCAGCGGGCACGTCGCCAGACCGGCCATCGTGGCTTCCAGCAGCACCGTGGAGAGCACCTCGCCGCAGTTGAGCGCGTCGGCGCGGGTGTTCTCCGGCGTCGAGATGAGCAGGATCTTCGCCCGGTCCGCCTGTAAATCCGGGCGTCGTTCACCGTGCCCGCCGACCGGGAACTGACGGTTCACTTCGACGCGGGCATTCTCCTCCTCGGAAACCAATGCGCTGCGTGGCAAGCCGTCGCCAATGCTGAAAGATGGTGTCCACCAACGAAGTTCGTCGTGGTAGTACTGATCGTAGCGGCGCAGGGACTCGGTGAGACGGGTTGCCTCGGCCAGGGTCGGTCGGGCGTCATCGGGCAACACGTCTAGCCTGGCAACCGTGTGGTCGAACGTCGTGCGCAACACCGATTCGAACGAGTCCCAATCGGTGGGCGCGCCGAAAGGCAGTCGATCCGTGCGGCGAACCAGTATCGCGTCGGCGCGGTCACGCTGGGCGGGCGTGACGAAATGAGCGGGCGAGAAGTCGACCGTTACGAGATGGTCGAGCTCGTTGGGATTGGGGAAGCGGTCGACGTTGGTGTCCCAGCCGGCCGCGGACATCGCGACGCGGAAGTGTCCGAGCGCGGCGCCGCAACTGATGATCACCTGGCGCCCGGAGCTGTCGGTGGAACGCACGGTGCGGGTGTGATCGCTGAACAGCTCGACCACGCCATCGTCGACCACCCAGAGCCACGCCTGGCTGTTGTGCAGCGACGGAGCCCTGCACGCGAGCAAGATCGCCTTCGTGATCACCTCGGTATCCACCGTGGGTCGAGTCATCACGGCCTCCCATCCACTTCCGAGCCTAGGAACAACTGAACCGTGTACCAGAGTCCTTGGTCCCCAGCACCGCCACCACTATGCCCGCTGCCCGATGTCGTCCGAGAATATGACTCATGGGGCAGGCCATGAGCACCGGCGCGGCGGCGCCCGCGTCGGCGGGCGCAGCTACCCCCTATGCGGAGATCCGCGAAACCCACACCGGGGTGGTGGTACTCGTCGGCGACCGGGCATACAAAGGCAAGAAGCCGATCACCACCGACTTTCTCGACCATTCCACTGCCGAGAGCCGCGAGCGGTCGTGCCAGCGCGAGGTCGAGCTCAACCGCCGGCTCGCCCCCGACACGTATCTGGGCGTCGCACACATGAGCGACCCATCCGGCGGCCCCGCCGAGCCGGTCGTGGTGATGCGCCGCTACCCCGAGGCCTGCCGGCTGGCCACCAGGGTGCGCAACGGCGAGCCGGTCACCTCTGCGCTGGAGCGAGTCGCCGATGAGCTCGCGCGGTTCCACGAGCGAGCCGATCGTGGTCGCGCCATCGACGAGCAAGGCAAGGTCCGTGCCGTCAGGGCACTGTGGCAGGAGAACATCGCCGAGCTGAAACGGTTCGTCGGCAGCATGCTGCCCGCCGACAAGGTTCGTGACCTCGAAGACCTGGCCACGCAGTTCATCGCAGGGCGGTCGGTTCTTTTCACCGCGCGCGTCGAGGATCGATGCATCGTCGACGGCCATGGCGACCTGCTCGCAGACGACATCTTCTGCCTGTCTGACGGCGAGGTGGAGATCCTGGACTGCCTCGAGTTCGACGATGCCCTGCGCCATGTGGACGTCATCGACGACGCCGCCTTCCTGGCAATGGATTTGGAGTTCCTCGATGGAAGGGAGCTGGCCGACCAGTTCTTGGAGAGTTACGGCCGGCTCAGCGGCGACACGGCGCCGTCGTCGCTCAAGCACTTCTACATCGCGTACCGCGCCGTGGTCCGCGCGAAGGTCGACTGCATTCGCGTGAACCAGGGCCACCCCGACGCCGCGCAGGACGCGTTGCGCCACGTCGACATGGCGGTAGATCACCTGCAGGCCGGCGCCGTGCGACTGGTGCTTGTCGGGGGCGGCCCGGGCACCGGCAAGACCACCGTCGCACACGGGCTGGCTGACCGAGTCGGCGCGCAGGTGGTCTCCACCGACGAGGTGCGACGCGAACTGCAGCAGTCGGGCACCGTGACGGGGACGGCCGGGGTGCTCGATCGCGGCCTGTACTCGCCGGAGAACGTCGGCGAGGTCTACCACGCGGTGCTTCGCCACGCGCACCTGCTGCTCGCCGGCGGCCGGTCGGTGATCCTCGACGGCACCTGGCGGGATCCACGACACCGCGCGGCGGCGCGACAGCTTGCGGCGGACACACATTCGGCGCTGTCGGAAATCCTCTGCGTGGCAACGGCCGAGGCGGCGGCATCGAGAGTCGCCGGCAGGCCCCTGGGCGGTGCTTCCGACGCCACCCCCGGCATCGCGGAAGCGCTGAAGGACGCCGGCCAGGATTGGCGCGACGCATTCCGCCTCGACACCGACCAGCCATTGGCAGACACCGTTCGCGACGCCGAGACGCTGTGGCGAGACATGGTCTGAGCTGCCAACCGACATGACCGCGGCCATTACCGAGCGAGGCGAACTCGTCGACACCCCTCTGCCGCCCGCGCGCGTCGCGTCGGCCGACGTCGGCGAGGTACTGGCGTGGCTGGCCACGTCCGCAGACGGGCTGTCCAGCGCGGAGGCGCCGGCCCGGCGCGCCCGGTTCGGGCCGAATTCGGTTCGCACACACCGGGTCAGCGCGATCGCCGTACTGGGCCGCCAGCTTCGCAACGCGGTGCTGTGGTTGCTCGCGGGCACTGCCGCGGTGTCGTTCTTCCTCGGCGACAGCACCGAGGCGCTGATCATCGCCGTCATTTTGGCGGCCAGCATCGGGCTCGGCTTCGTCAACGAATACCGCGCGGAACGCATGGCAGCCGCACTTCATTCGCGGGTGCGCCACACCGCTGCGGTGCGCCGCGACGGACATTTCACCAAACTCGACGTCAACGAGCTGGTGCCCGGCGACGTGATTCGGTTGACGCTCGGTGAACTTGTGCCGGCCGACGTCCGACTGATCGAGGCCACGGGACTGGAATGCAACGAGAGCATCCTGTCGGGTGAATCGATCGCCAGGGAGAAGTCACCTTCCCCGGTCGCTTCTGCAGAAGGCCTCACCGACCTGGCTGATCTGGCCTTCATGGGCACGATCGTCAGCGCCGGTGAAGGCACCGCGGTGGTCTACGCGTCAGGCGTCAATGCCCAA
The DNA here is from genome assembly GCA_036390735.1 of Mycobacterium sp. GTDB lineage: Bacteria > Actinomycetota > Actinomycetes > Mycobacteriales > Mycobacteriaceae > Mycobacterium. Next base: position 4,095 of record DASWBF010000371.1, read on the forward strand.
TTCGGGCGGCTCGCAGCAGGATTGGGGCAGCGGCGGCCCGAGACCGACTTCCAGACGGGGCTGCGGCAGTTCTCCTATCTGCTGCTTCAAGTCGCCGTCGCGCTGACCGTGCTGATTCTCGTCACAAATCTCCTTCTACGCCGGCCGATCATCGAGTCGGTGTTGTTCTCGCTGGCCATCGCCGTCGGTATCACCCCCCAACTGCTTCCCGCGGTGGTCAGCACCAGCCTCGCGACCGGGTCGCGGCGGCTCGCCCGATACAAGGTGCTGGTGAAGCGGCTGGTCTGCATCGAAGACCTCGGCGACGTCGACGTGCTGATGACCGACAAGACCGGAACGCTGACAGAGGGCCGCATCACGTTGATCGACGCGGTCGACGCCGACGGGGCCCACGACGACTCGGTGCTGCGCATCGGGCTGCTTGTGACTGACGTTGATCCCGAGAGCGGCGGCGCCAGCGCCGACCCGCTCGACGCGGGGCTGTGGGAATCGCCGGCATCACAACGCGCTGCCGCCGGCACGACGCGCCGACTGGCGGTCCGGCCGTTCGACCACATCCGGCGATCCATGTCCGTCCTCGTCGATGACGGTGACCGTCGGTTGCTGATCGTCAAGGT
>DASWBF010000372.1:0-7747 GCA_036390735.1 Mycobacterium sp.
AGTCCGCAGCAGGCGGTCGGACTGCAGCCACTCGCGTGCGTTCTCTACGCCTTGGAGCAGCTGCCCGAAATCGACGGGCGGCACGTCGGCGTCATCGGGCAGGGATCGATCGGTCTGCTGTTCTCCTACGCGGCCAAAGCCAACGGCGCGCGCCACGTCACCGGCATCGACCCGGTCGACCGAGACGTCGTCGGCAAGGAGTTCGGCGTCGACACGGTAATCCGCGCGACCAGTGACCGGTGGGTCAGCCACCTTGAACCAAACGACAAGCCGGACATCGTGATCGAGGCGGTCGGCCACCAGGTCGCCACGCTGGGCCACGCGATCGAGGCCACCGCGTTCGGCGGCACGGTGTTCTACTTCGGCGTTGCCGACGACGACAGCTACCCGATCAGCATACGGACCATGCTGCGCAACAACCTGACGCTGAAATCCGGTGTGACACTCGATCGTCGACGTGTCCTGCGGTGCGCCGACGAATTCGCCCGTGAGCATCCCGAACTGCTGAAGAACTATCTCACCCACACGTTCGCCGTCGACGACGTGCAAGCGGCGTTCGAACTCGCGTGCCAGCCGTCGCCCGAATGCATCAAGATTGCGATCGTCGAGTGACTCAGAGCAGATTGCAGCAAGCCTTGGCCGCCCGGGAGCAAGTGTGGGGTGGATGGGTGGTCGGCCCGACCGTCATGGGGCCCGAGGAATTCGCCCGGACCGGATACGACTACGTCGGGTTCGACGTGCAGCACGGATATCTCGACGACGCCGACGTCGCGCTGCTGCTGCGCCGCCTCGAACACGTCCCGATCGCCACCGCGGTGCGACTGCCGTCGTCGGATCCCGCACCGATCGGTCGCGTGCTGGACGCTGGCGCGGACGCCGTCATCGTCGCGATGATCGAGTCCGCCGACCAGGCCGCCGAAGCGGTGGCTGCCACCCGGTACGGGCCTGCCGGGGTGCGGAGCTTCGGCCCGCTGCTGCCGAGCCTGGGTCATGACCCGGCCGCCCTCGAAGCGAGGGCCAGCGTGTTCGTGATGGTCGAGACCGCGGGAGGCCTGTCAGCCGTCGACGACATCTGTTCGGTGCCGGGGCTTTCGGGGGTTTACGTCGGGCCTGCCGACCTTGCCATCTCGATGGGGTACGGCCTGGGCGATGCCTGGACCCAGCCTGCGGTGCGGGACGCGATGTCGCTCATCCAAGCGACCGCGTCGGGGGCGAACCTGGTCACCGGCATCCACGCCAACGACGGCAAGATCGGAAACGCCATGGCGCGGATGGGGTTCCGGATGATCACTCTGACCTCGGAGTCGCAGGCCCTGCGACGCGGCGCTGCAGCACATCTCAAAGAAGCGACCGCCGAGTGAACCACACGGTGAGTCACATGCCGAGCGCGGAAGAGCTTGCGCTGCTGCGTCAGTCGGTGCGCGAGATGCTGCAGGCGATCTCCACCTCGTCGCCAGACAAGCGATGGCCTGACTCCTGGCACGCCAACTGGGACGAGCTCGATCGGCAGGGATTATGGTCGACGCTCGAGCCACCCGACGGATCGCTGGCAGCCGCCGCGGTGGTGGTCGAGGAACTCGGTCGTGGGCTCTACCCGGGTCCGGCGTGCGAGGCGCTTGCCGCCACGTGCGTGAGCGGTGTCCGTGACCGCCGGCTCGCGGTGTTTGCCACGGACGGCGTTCCGATGGTCGCGGTCCCACCTGAAGCGTTGGTGATCACGGCGACGGCTGAGGGGGACCTGGTAGCGGTGCCGGCCGGTGAAGTCGACAGCACCACCGTGCCGTCACTCGATGTCACCCGCCGGATCGTCGCGCCGCGATTGCACACGCAGCCAGCCACAGTGATGACTGCTGCCGACTCCGCACGGCGACTGCTGTATTGCGCCGACACCCTCGGGTGTGTCGACCACGTTGTCGCGCGCACGGCTGAATATGCCGAGCAGCGAACGGCATTCGGGTCACCGATCGGTAAGTACCAAGCCGTCGCGCACCGCCTCGTCGACCATGCGGTCACCGCCCGGCAGATGCGGCTTCTGTTAAACGGGGCGATCGCGGCGTTCGACGAGCAGGCCGCCGACCTGGACCTCCAGGTGGCGACGGCAGAAACGTTCTTCTGGGGCCGCGCCACCGACGTCGTCAGCGACTGCATTCAGTTGTGCGGAGCCATCGCGTTCACGTGGGAGTTTGGCCACCACTTCTACCTGAGACGCGTGGTTCAGAACGCCGCTGTCGGCGGACGGCCGCACCAACGGCTGGCGCAGGAGTCGGTGTGGTAGACGTGGCCGAGTTCCGTCAGCAGGTTCTCGACTTCATCGCGCGCAAAGCCCCGCCGGGGTGCTGGTATGACGGGATTCGGGTGCCCCGCGACGCCGACACCGAACGCGCGGTGCGCAATTGGTACGCCGAGTTGTTCAGTGCCGGCATGATCGGCGGCTCGTGGCCGGTGGAACACGGTGGCCGAGAGGATCACACCCCCTACCACGACGCGGTGGTCATGGAGGAGATCGTGCGCGCGCGAGCCCCGCGGCCCATCGACCAGGTACTGCTGGCGGCACACCTGATCATCGAGTTCGGCTCCGACGAGCAGCGAGCCCGGTATCTTCCACGCATCCGATCGGGTGAGGACATCTGGTGCCAACTGTTCACCGAACCCGGTGTGGGCAGCGACCTGGCCAGGCTGACCACCAAGGCGGTGTCGTTGGCGGACGGGAGCTTTCGACTCGACGGCCAGAAGGTGTGGAGCACCGACGCGCAATGGTCCCAAATGGGGGTGCTGCTGGCGCGCACGGATCCGGGCGTACGACCGCACGCCGGGCTCACCGTGTTCTTGGTCGACATGACGACCCCAGGCATCGACGTTCGGCCGATCCGGGAGATGACGGGTTCTGCCGAGTTCTGCGAGGTGTATCTCGACGGCGTGATCGTGCCTGCCGACGCCGCCCTCGGCACCGTGAATTGCGGTTGGGCCGTGGTGAATTCGGCCTTGGCCTCAGAGCGGGCCTACGTCGGTGCCAACGCCGTGATGCTCGAGTTGCTGTTCGACGACCTCGTCGAGCTCGCGCGCAATGTCGACTATCCCGCCGGCAGCGCGATTGACGACCCGGTTGTGCGAGACGCCCTGGCGGACTTCAGCGCCCGCGTCTCCGCAGTGCAGCTGATCGCCGCCGACGCGGTCAGTCGGGTGGCCGAAGACACCGACGAGCCGGCCGACGGCCTGATCGCCAAACTCGTATACACCGAGCTGAACGTCGCGATGTGCCTCTACGCGGTCGGCCTGCCCGCTTCGGGCCGGCTACGTCCGGACGGGCACGACGTGTATTCCCGATGGCTGCAGGCGTTCCTGTGGTCGCGCGCGCTGACGATCTCGGGCGGCTCGTCGGAGATCATCCGCAACGTGCTCGCCACGCAACTGTTCGGGCTGCCGAGGTCGTGGTGACATGACGCCTCAAGCTGCGATCCGCGAGCTGCTCGCCGCCTACGCGCTCACACTGGACGCCGACGACATCGACGGCTGTCTGGCGTTGTTCACGAACGACGCCGAGTTCGTGGTGTTCGGCAAGACGTTGTCCGGCCCCAACCGGATACGCAAAAATGCTCACCCGCGCACCGCGGGGAATGCATTTGACCGGAGCCACGCTCGTCGACGTCGATGACCTCACCGCGACGGTGCGCTCTCAGGTGCTGTTCGTCGACTCGACCACTCACCAACTGCGACCGGCGCTGTATGACGACGAGGTGGTCAACCTGGACGGACGGTGGCGTTTCCGGCGCCGCCGTTGCCAATTCCTCACGGTGGCAGGGCTTTCCGATAACCCGCAGGAGCAGGTGCAGTGACAGATCGTGTCGCGCTGGTCACCGGCGCCGCCCGCGGGCAGGGCGCGGCCATCGTCGCACGGCTGCGCGCAGACGGGTTCGGCGTGGCCGCATGCGATCTGCTGGTCGACGAACTCGAGGCTGCCGTCGACGCACTCGGCGATGCCGGGGTGATCGCGGTCCCGCTGGATGTGACGTCCGGCGACCAGTGGGCGGCTGCGGTGAACGCGGTCGTCGACCGGTTCGGCTCGTTGACCACGCTGGTGAACAATGCCGGTGTGCTGCACCGCGCCTCGCTGGCCGAGGAGACGCCGGGCGGTTTCGAGCGCAGCTGGCGGGTCAACTGCCTGGGTCCGTTCCTCGGCATCCAGGCTGCGCTCGACCATCTCCGCCGAGCCGACGGCGCCGCGATCGTCAACACGTGCAGCACCGGGGCTATCAGAGCCTTTCCGAACCATGCCGCCTACGGCTCGTCGAAGTGGGCGCTAAGAGGTCTCACGCAGATCGCCGCCGCCGAACTCGCCCCGTCCGGAATTCGGGTGAACGCCGTGTTCCCCGGGCCCATCGAGACCCCGATGCTCGACGAGGCGACCCAGGCCCGCCTTGCCGCCACGTCGGTATCCGGCCGCCTCGGCAAGCCCGTCGAGGTGGCCGACGCGGTGGCTTTCCTCGTCTCAGACCATGCAACGTTCATCACGGGCACCGAACTCGTCGTGGATGGAGGACAATGCCTGCGAATCAGTTAGCGATGAGCGCTCGCGCGAAGAGCAGAAAGCACAGTCGCAACGACTTCTCGGTGGGAATCATCGGGGCCGGCCCGGGCGGCTTGGCCCTCGGAATATTCCTGAGAAAAGCCGGGTTCCGCGACTTCACGATCTTCGACCGAAAGGACGGGGTCGGCGGGACGTGGCGGATCAACACCTACCCCGGTCTGGCCTGCGACGTGAAGTCGCACCTGTATTCGTACTCGTTCGACCTGAATTCGAACTGGTCGCGGCTGTGGCCGGCGCAGCCCGAGATCCTGGAGTACTTCGAGGAGTGCGCCCAGCGGTACAACCTCGAGCCAAACCTGAAGCTTCACACCGAAATCCGCTCCGCCGAGTGGAACTCCGACACAACCAAATGGTGCCTGACGACCGCCACGGGAGAACAGCACAACTTCGACATCGTGGTGTCCGCCGTAGGCCTGTTCACCCAACCGATTCTTCCGAATCTGGTCGAAGAAGAACCGTTCACCGGGACCGTGATGCACTCGGCGCAGTGGGATCACTCTGTCGACCTGACCGACGCCCGTGTCGCCGTGCTGGGAACCGGGTCGACCGCGTCGCAGCTGCTGCCCCAACTGGCGAAGGTGGCCAGGAAGGTCTACTCGGTGCAACGGTCGGCGACCTGGATTCTGCCGAAACCGGACCGCGCCTATACCGACCGGGAGCGTTGGGTGTTCGCGCATGTACCGTTCGCCAAGAAGTTCTACCGGACACGGCTGTGGCTGCGCAGCGAGGCCAACATTTCGGTGATCGAGAACGGCAGCGACAAAACTCAAGAGTTCAAAGCGCTCGCCGTGAAGATGCTCGAATCCACCGTGGCCGACGAGGAACTGCGCCGCAAACTCACTCCGGACCACCCGCTGGGCTGCAAACGGCTGGTGTTCTCGTCGGACTTCATCCCGACGTTGACGCAACCGCACGTCGAAGTGGTGTCCAGCCCGGCCAAGGCTCTGCGTGCGCGGTCGTTGGTGACCGCGGACGGCACCGAACTCGACGTCGACGCGGTGGTCTGCGCGACGGGGTATGCGGCGGCGGATTACCTCGGCCAGATCGGCGTCGTCGGTGAGGGCGGCCGGTCACTGCGGGACACCTGGGGCGACGGAGCATACGCATATCTGGGCATGGCCGTTCCGGGTTTCCCGAACTTCTTCATGCTGTACGGGCCGAACACGAATGTCGGCTCCAACAGCGTCATCTTCATGCTCGAGGCGCAGGCGCACTACATCGTGCGGGCGCTGAAGTACATGCGGCGCAAGCGCAAATCCTATGTCGCGGTGCGACCGGACACGATGGCCGACTTCATCGCGAAAATCGACCAGTGGATGGAGGGCACCGTGTGGTTGACGCGGTGCAGCAACTACTTTCGCGCCGCCAACGGCCGCGTAGTCACCCAGTGGCCGCGCAGCGCACGCGCGATCTGGACCATGACACGCAGGTTTAACGCAAAGGATTACACCTTCGATCCGGCATCCGCCGGACACGGCGTCGAGGCCGACGCGCGGACAACCGCGACCCGGTAGCCCTGTGGACGTGTCGCACCGGCTCGACCCGGCGTTGCGGGACTTGGCCTCGGCGCGCACCGATTTGTCGCTCGACGCGCTGGGCCCGACCCGCGAGTCGTTGAACGACCGTCGCCGCGAAACCGTCCGAGACATCGACCTTTCCGGCGTCGACGTGGTCGACGACCGGATCAACACCGTGCCGGTTCGGGTCTACCGCGCCGGCCCGTCACCCGCACCGGCGGTCATGTACTGCCACTCCGGAGCCTTCGTCCTGGGAAATCTCGATACCGACCACCGCCAGTGCGTGGAGTTCGCGCGGCGTGCCCGCTGCACGGTGATCTCAGTCGACTACCGGTTGGCGCCTGAAAACCCCTGCCCGGCAGCGCTTGACGATGCGCTGGCGGTACTGGTGGGGGTCGCCTCCCAGGCAATCCTCGACGTCGATGCGAGTCGGATCGCCGTGGCGGGCAGCAGCGCGGGTGCCGCGCTGGCCGCGGGCCTGGCGCAGCGCGCCGCCGCCGGATCGGCGCCGCCGATCGTGTTCCAACTGCTGCACCAACCCGTGCTTGACGATCGCCCAACACCGTCGAAGGACGAATTCGTGACGACCCCGGGTGTCGACGGTCCGGCGACACAGCTGATGTGGCGCCACTATCTGGCCGAACAACCGGCGACCGACGAGGCTGTGCCCGCGCGCAAGCGCGAGTTGGCCGGTGTGGCACACGCGTTCATCAGCTGCTCGGAGCTGGACCCGCTGCGCGACGAAGCGCTCGACTATGCGCTGCGCCTGATGTCGGCCGGTGTCGCCACCGAACTGCACGTCTTCCCGGGGACGTGCCACGGATTCGATTCACTGGTGCCGGAGTGGGAGACGAGCCAGTTGTTGTTCGAGCTTCAGGGACGAGCGCTCGATCAGGCATTCAGCCGTGGCGCGCAGACGCTGCGGTAACGCGCGCAGGAGTCGGCCAATTGGTGACGCACGATCTTGCCGCTGGCGTTCAGCGGAAACGGCCCGTCCCATAAGACGATCTGTTCGGGCAACTTCCACCTGGCGAGCCCCACCGCCGACAACCGTTCGACCACGCTGTCGTAGGTGATGTCCGCGCCGCCGCGGACAGCCAGCACCACGCGTTCGCCGCACATCTCGTCCGGCATACCGAATGCAGCACATTCACCCAACACCGCAGCGGCAGTGTCGACTTCGGCCAACGAGATCTTCATTCCCTTACGGATGACTACCTCCTTGAGCCGGCCCGTGATCCTGACTCGGCCATTGACGATGTCCGCCTGGTCACCGGTGCGGAACCAATCGTCTGAGAACGCGTCGGCGTTGTCGGCGGCATCGAGGTAACCGTGGAACTGGTGCGGCCCGCGGATGACGAGCTCGTCGCCGTCACGGGTTGCGACCTCGACCCCGGAGAGTGCGACGCCGTCATCGACCGCTGACCCGTCCGTCAACGCCGTCGACGTGGAATACGGCGCCTCCGAGGAGCCGTACACCCTGACCTGTCGAACACCGAACCGTATCGCGGTATCGGCCACCGTCTGCGGGACCATCGCGCCGCCGACCGCAACGCACCGCAGCGGCAGAGCATGAAGGCCCCGCCGGTCAGCTTCGGCGAACAGCGATTCCGCGATGACCGGGGCTCCGCCGATGATCGTCGCA